>CAZCWX010000172.1:0-9166 GCA_964502465.1 uncultured Enterobacteriaceae bacterium
GAAGTCCAGCACCAACCAAAACGAACCAAGGAGGGACGATCATGACCACACGGGTAGGATTTATCGGTCTGGGGAATATTGGCAAGCCTATGGCGATCAATGTTGCAAAGGCAGGTTTTGACTTGATGGTCTATGATGTGCGTGAGGGTCCAATGAAAGAACTTGCGGCGGTCGGTGCCAAGGTTGCTCGCTCTGCCCAAGAGATTGGCGAGCATGGGGAGATCATCGAGTTCGTTGTCGTCGAGGATGCTCAAGTGGAGGCGATCACGCTCGGAGAAGGCGGAGTCCTGAACGGCGCGAAGCCGGGCAGCGTCATCGCTATTCACAGCACGGTCCACCCGAAAACAGTGAGGAAGATTGCTGAGTTGGCCAAAGGGCAAGGGGTGGGAGTCATAGATGCACCGGTCAGTGGCGGGGAGCGGGGAGCACAAAATAAGACGCTTTGTTATATGGTTGGTGGAGATCAAGAGTTATATGAAAAATGCCGCCCGGTGTTTGCGACCTCAGGGGCGAATATTTTTCACCTTGGTCAGCTGGGAACAGGTGCCGTAGCCAAGCTCGCCCACAATCTTATTGTCTACGTCAATATGCTGGCAGCCTCCGAAGGCATGCACCTCGCAGAAAAAGCCGGCCTTGATCCCAAAGCCCTGCAAGAGGTCGTGCGCGTGAGCGCAGGACAGAGTCGGGTTGCCGATAACTGGTCGCAACGGCGTCAGCTCAAAGACACCTATACCACTGGACCACACGGGCTCATGCAACTCATCTATAAAGACCTCCGCCTCGCTTTGGAACTCGGCCATGACCTTGATCTTCCCCTCCCCGGTGCGGCTCTTACCCAGCAGCTTCTTACTCGAGTGTTGGAAATCGACAGATAAAGAGGGGACACGGCCTGCCGTACCCCTCTTACCTGATTGCTCAGCATATGGATTGTCTCTGCGTCAGTGGTATACGACGGGCCTTCGCTGCTCCAGCGTCATCCGTATGCCATGCTTCGGTCGCAAGGTGACCAGTGGGTGCAATACCACCGGATGCCCAGGAACGAGGCGCATACGCCACTGCTGCGCTATAGTGGCGATGAGTAAAACGCCCTCCATCCAGGCAAACGCCTCGCCAATGCACTGTCTCGGGCCGCCGCCAAAGGGGAAATAGGAGAACTTGGGACGTGAGGCCTGCGCTTCAGGCGTCCAACGCTGCGGATCAAAGACGGAGGGATTGGGGAAGTAACGGGGATCGTGGTGCATGACATAAGGGCTCATCAGGAGCAAGGAATTGGCAGGGATCGTGTACGGAGGAATCTCATAGTCATGCAGGGCACGTCGGCCGATCACCCATGCCGGTGGATACAGACGCATCGACTCGGCCAAGACCATACGGGTGTACTGGAGTTGCGGAACATCGTCGGCGGTGGGCAGTCTTCCTGCCAGCACGGTATCGATCTCAGCGTGGAGTGTGGCTTCTACATCAGGGTGTTGCGATAGCAAATACCAGGTCCACGTAAGCGCATTTGCTGTCGTTTCATGCCCAGCAAGAAAGAGGGTCATGGCTTCATCACGCACCTGCTTATCCGTCATCCCACTGCCATCGCCTTCCTCATCCTGCGCCAGAAGCAACATGGAGAGCAAATCCCCCCGGTCTTCACCGCTCGCTCGCCGTTCGCTGATCATCCGTAGGACCGTAGTGTCTACACGAGCACGAGCCTGCTCTCCGCGGCGATTGCTGGGCAGCGGCAATCGTCTCAGCAGGTTATAGAAAGGCGACATAAGCCTGGGCCACCCTTCCATCAAGGTGGTAATTGCTGCACCAATTTCGCTCGCCTCTGACTCGACATCGGCATCAAACAGGGTCTTGCTGACAATCGCCAGCGTCAGGCGCATCATCTCCTGTGCCATGTCTACAGTTGTGCTGTCTTGCCAGCGGGCTCGGGCATGCGCAGCATATTCCGCCATCACAGTTCCATAAGCGGCAACTCGCTGGCGATGAAACGCGGGTTGGACTAAGCGTCGCTGGCGGTGGTGAAACTCACCCTCACTGGTTAACAATCCTTCGCCAAGGAACACTTTGGCTCGCTCGAGGCCTCGACCTTTCACGAAGTTGCGCTGGTGCGTCACAAAAACATTTTGCAGGTACTCTGGATGATTCAGCAGAAACACTGGCTGTGAGGCGACCATGAAGTGTGTCATGTCGCCATACTCAGAGGCCATCCGCTGCAAAAAATGGATGGGATCACGGCGGAAGCTGAACAAGTGGCCAATCAGCGGGAAGCCCTTCGGGCCTGGAGGAACAGTCCCTACGGTGGACGGCAGTGCTTTGCCCTCAGTGTGACTGGACAGCATAAGTCGATCCTCCTTATGGCAAGAGGAATAGCAGACTCTTTATTGTCAATCAATCACTTGATTGAAAACAACAAACATGGTCACACTCCAGATACCTACAAGGATGCATAATACCTTTCTTGTTACTCATTCAGAGATGACGGCAAACCCGCCGTTCACCCTTCGACAAGCCTGTCCTGAGCGAAGCCGAAGGGCTCAGGGCGAACGGGCCGGAGGTTGAAACCGTTGAGGATTTTCCGTTCGTACTGAGCCTGTCGAAACACGAAGACCGACTTCTTAGACACGCTCTTATCCCACTAATTTTGCCAATGTCTGCTCGTATTCACGATTGTCCTGCGCATCAACGTGCACGCTGTGCACGTCAACTCCACTCTCTTCCTGTGCCTGGAGGCGTTCGATACATACCTCGACTGAACCAGCACAGCTGGTGGCATCAATCAAATCGGCAGGAACCGCCTCGGTCGCGGCCCGTGAACCACCTTCCCAGGCTTTCTTCACAGCTCGGACTGCTTCGCCATAGCCATGGCGGGTCAATTGTTCAGCGTAGAACGTTCCCATACGACCGATATAGAACGCCAGTGTCCCAGCAGACTCAGCCCGTGCTCGATCGACATTTTTGGTGACTGTCACCATGCCAGGAGCGCGGACAGCTACGGCAGCTGCCGGCCGGCCAACGGCGACACTCATCTGACGCACCGCATAAATTTCACCCTTGAGTTTGGGTAGCGGAATCATGATAGGCAGCCAACCATCAGCGAGCTCGGCGGTCAATTTTACGCTCTTGGCGTTGAGCGTCGCTAAATAAATCGGGATGTGGTTGCGTACTGGGGTGAAACGCAGGGTGAAGCCACGTTGCAGGTTGAAGAGCTTACCATTGTATTTCAATGGCTCATTGCGCATCAGCGTATTGATAATCTCGATATACTCCTTCAGGCGCGTAAGGGGCGGATTGAAAGGGACCCCATGGAAGTGTTCGATGACCTGCGGCCCACTCGTCCCCAAGCCAATGATCATGCGCCCACCAGACAATTCATCGAGCGTCGCAAAGTGCTGAGCCAGGGCGGCAGGAGTGCGGGAATATATATTCACAATGGCAGTCCCAAGGTGAATCTTTTTCGTGTGGTCAGCCAGCAATGCGAGAATAGTAAAAGCATCTCTCCCCCAAGCTTCGGGCACCCAAGCCGAGTGAACACCGACTTCGTCAGCAATCTGTACCCTCTCAAGAAACGCCTTATAATCAAGCGTTCCCTGCCAATTAATCCCAACCGAGATCTTGCGCGCCATAGTTCCTCCTTCAGGGATGTGGGTTGGCCGACTGTAGCACGGCAGCAACCAGCAGTCAGCCGTCAGTACTCAGTGGTCAGCCTTTGAAAAGGGAACCGGAGAAACGGAGACGGGGAGAAACAGTGAAATGCTTTTGAGTCTCCAATGCGCCGGTTCCCCGATTCTGTCCTTCTGGGCAAAAAGCTGCTGACCGCTTTTGCTTGCTTGACAAAGCCTGCTCCCTAGTCCAGAGAAGGGGAACGCTCATCGCGCACAAAGGAGGGAGCGATGCTGCAACCAACTTCGGCAGCCGCACCAGAGCGCTCGCCGTCTTCACCCACCAACACGGCAAGTGAATCTCATCCCGCTGTCGGCGGACCGTACGCCTATTACGTCCTTGGCGTACTGTTTGTCGTCTATATTTTCAATTTTATCGACCGGCAGATTTTGGCTATTCTCCTTGAACCGATCAAACAGGATCTCCAAGTTTCCGATACCGCCATGGGCTTCCTCACAGGCTTCGCCTTTGCCGTATTCTACACTTTTGCCGGTCTTCCCCTGGCACGGCTGGCTGACCGCTGGGTACGACGGACGCTCATTGCCATCAGCCTGGCAACTTGGAGCGTGATGACTGCAATTTCGGGATTGGCACGAGGGTTTCCTGATCTTGCCTTGGCTCGGATCGGCGTCGGCATTGGTGAGGCCGGCTGCACTCCGCCTGCCCATTCCTTGCTCGCCGATTATTTCCCGCCGGAGAAACGAGCAACAGTACTTTCTTTGTATGCGTGCGGCGTCTATGTCGGAGTCGGCTTGGGCTTCTGGCTCGGCGGCTGGATCAATGACATGTTTGGTTGGCGCATAGCCTTCTTTGTTGTCGGCCTGCCCGGTGTAGCAATGGCACTGGTGGTACGTTTCACCGTACGTGAGCCTCCCCGCGGGATGAGTGAGCGGCAGCCTGTAGGAACGCGCACCTACACTATGCGTGAGGTCTGGCGTTTCTTCGCTTCATTGCCCACTGGACGCAACCTGGGCCTCGCGGCTGGATTGAATGCCTTTGCCGGGTATGGTCTCGGTGCCTGGATTCCAGCGTTCTTTATTCGCCTTCATCATATGACCCCAGGGGAGTTAGGCCTGTGGCTGTCGTGGATTACGGCGATTGGTGGGGCGCTGGGCGCATTCCTGGGAGGCTGGATCGCCGACCGTTGGATACAGCACAACCCCTACGCCCGTATTTACGTAGCCGTGATCAGCATCTTGTTCAGTATCCCGTTTCTGGTGGCGAGTTTTCTCCTCACCAACCGGGAGCTCGCGCTGCTCAGTTATTTCCCGGCGGTGATTTGTAGCACGCTATGGATCGGCCCCTCATTCGCCATCGTGCAAGACCTTGTCCCGCCTGCGATGCGCGCCATGGGGTCAGCAGTTTTTATTTTTATTCTGACCATCATTGGTATGGGAGCAGGACCACAAGCCGTTGGCATTCTCAACGACGTGATCGGCACGCCAGAGGCAATCCGCTATTCCCTGTTGTGGACTGCTGTAATCATGAACCTTGGTGCCGCACTGTTCTTCTGGCTTTCAAGAAAAACCTTGCTGCAAGACTTAGAGGCGAAAAAACGGTTATGAGGGAGAAGGCCCTCACTCTGGTACAGGTTGGCGGACGTTCTTTATACCTGCGCAGCGAGAGAGAGGAATTCCCATGATCCACAATTCCTTATTCCGCAATATCAGAGCGTCGTCCGCAAATCGTTAAGGAACCCTTCGATGACCCGGAACCCCTGATCCCAGAACTCCGGCTGGTTAATATCAATTCCCAACTGCGCGAGCGCGTGTTCGGGCCGCTGCGAGCCGCCACTTTCTAACAAGCGCAGATAGCCGGGGACAAAACTTGGACCTTCATCCATATATCGTTGATACAGAGCGAGTGTCAGTAACTCCCCGAACGAGTACGAGTAACAATAGAACCGACTGTGGATAAAGTGAGCAATATAGGTCCAGCCCCAACGATAGGCAGGGATCATTTCTACACTTGCGCCAAACAGCTTCTCTTGCTCCTGCCACCATAAGGTACCAATCTCCTCAGTGGTCAGTTGGCCTGTTTGCCGTTGCTGATGTGCGGCCATCTCAAAGCGGGTCAGTGCAGTCTGACGAAAAACCGTCCCGTACATTTCCTCTAAGGTATCGCACAGCAGCGCCCGGCGTGTCGCCACACTCTCAGCTTCAGTGAAGAGATGACGAGTGAGCATAATCTCGGCAAACACAGAAGCAGTTTCTGCGAGAACCAACGGCGCGTCATAATTCAGCAGGTTCTGACGACGCGACAGACAATAGTGAATGCCATGGCCTAGCTCGTGCGCCACAGTCGAAACGTCACGACCAGTGCCGTTATAACTACACAAGACATACGGATGGTGCCGTGGAGAGTAGGCTGCGCAAAAAGCACCACCACGCTTCCCGGCACGAACCTCAGCATCGATCCAGCGTTTGGCGAAGAAATCGGCAGCGAGCGCCGCGAACTGCTCACTAAACCGACCGAAAGCAGTCACAATCAACTGCTGCGCTTGAGAGAAAGAAATCTGTTCTGTTTCGGCAGCGATTGGTGCATACAGGTCTGTGTTCTTGAGTGTATCAAGCCCGAGCAAACAAGCCTTGAGACGAAAATATTCCTGGGCCAGGGGGTAGTGACGTTCCACCGCCTGCATCATTGCCTCGACTGTCTCTGGGGCGATCTCGTTGGCTAAGTGTGTGGGGATAACCACGTTGTTATAGTGCCGCAGTTCACAGTCAATTTTATGGTCGAGCAAGATATTATTAAAAACCGAGGTGAGCACCAGGGAGTGCTGGGCGTGGGTCTCAAGAAAGGTGGTAAAGGCACGTTCACGCAAAGCTCGATCAGGGTGACGGAGGAGCGCCATCACCTCACCATCAGTCAACTCCTGCGCTTCCCCGTCAACCATGAGCTTAAAGCGCAAAGACCCGGTCAACTCCTCGTATAACTGCTCAAATGCGCTGCTGCCGGTCAGGTGTTTCTGATTGAGAATCTGTTCTTCTTTCTCACTCAAGGTGTGAGGCTTAAAGCGGCGCAGCGTTTCCAGATAATGCTGATATTCTGCCATTTCCGGAGCAGCCAGTAATCTGGCAAGCTGCTGCTCGTCCAGAGCAATCAATTCTAAAGTAAAAAAGATTAACAGGTTGGAAGTCTCAGTTGAGGCTTCGCGGGCATGTTGAACGAGTTGCTGGGCCCGGGAGTTTTGGGTGTCGGCCGCGAACAAGAGAGAAGCATAAAAAGACGGACGATGTTCGAGTTCAGCTAATGCCTCGTACTCTGCTAATGCACGAGCCAAGGCCGGGCCGTCAAGTTGACCACTTGCGACTTTGCCACGATAGGCGTGCGCAAACGCTTCGGCTCGACGCCGCGCTTCGGCCAGGTCCGCTTTGATACGCGGGTCGTCGGGACCACCATACAATTCATGTAAATCCCACCGGACTCCGGCGGCTTTAAGTTCTGGATTGTCCATCGCTCTGCTCCTTGTAACAGGATAGATAAGTACTGTTTCACCCTTGTGGTAGGCTGTAAAGAGCAACATACTACCGGCTTGACTTTCCTCTTGCCCTAGTGGCAGAGAAGAAAGCAAAGGAGGAACTGTTTATGGTTGTAAAAGGTGTATCCCACATCGCCATTGGCGTGCGTGACATGGAGAAGTCGTTACGCTTCTACCGCGATCAGCTTGGGTTTCAGGTCGTGCGTGACGAGATCCAGGAAACGCGCGGCACAGTATTGCCTGCGCTCTATAAAGATGCGCACGAACGTCGCCGGGCAGTGACCCTATACTGGAAAAAAGGCAAGGAAGAAGCCTTCTTAGTGCTCTCTGAACATACCGACAAACCTGTGAGTGGCGAGGCGATCAAACTCGACCAGATCGGGGTCCATCATTTTGCCTTCTGGGTGCAAGATCTGCCCAAGGTATATGAAGAACTCAAAGCTAAAGGTGCAGAGTTTGTCGTTCCGCCAACGGTGACCAAGACCCCAGACGGAAACTTTAACAGCGCCTTTCTCTGCGACCCGGATGGGATTTTGGTACAGCTTGATGAGTTGGTGGAATAAAAATTAGCAGTCAGCTGTCAGCACTCAGGAGTCAGCCTAATGAAAAATGAACCGGAGAACCGGAGACGGGGAGAAACGGGGAAGAACGCAAACCTTCTTTTCTTCTCCGATTCCCCGATTCCCCGGTTCTCCGATTCTCTGTTTCTCCAATCCATCTTTCCAGGCTGAAAGCTGGGGGCTGATAGCTAACTGCTTACCGAGGACTCTCAACTATGACTACCCCACACACCCTCACCATTACCGCTGCTGCAGAACAAATCCGTACCGGACAACTGTCTCCCATGGACCTCGTCCGCTCGTGTCTCCAGCGTATCGATCTACTTGAACCTCGCCTTCAGGCGTGGGTCACGATCGATCACGATGGCGCACTACAGGCGGCGCAACGGTGCGAAGCAGAGATCCGTCGTGGTCAATATCGAGGACCGTTGCACGGTATTCCCCTCGGTCTCAAAGATATCTATTTCACGGCAGGTCTGAAAACGACAATGGGATCATCGATCTACGCGGACTTTGTACCCGCGTACGATGCCACCACCGTTCACCTGCTCAAAGAAGCAGGCGCGATCATCCTGGGCAAATGCCACACCACCGAATTCGCGGCGCTTGCGCCGTCTCCAACTCGGAATCCTTGGAATCTTGAGCATACACCAGGAGGGTCGAGTAGCGGCTCAGCGGCTGCGGTTGCTGCTGCCATGTGTCCAGGCGCTCTGGGCTCGCAAACGTATGGGTCAACGATTCGGCCAGCAGCATATTGTGGTTGTGTTGGCCTCAAACCGACCTACGGTCGGGTCAGCGCATATGGTGTGTTTGCGCTGTGCTGGAGCCTCGACCATGTTGGCATCTTTGCCCGCACAGTCACCGACGTCGCGCATCTGCTTCAGGTGCTTGCTGGCGATGATCCGCATGATCCAGCGTGTGTGTCGTTGCTCGTGCCCGATTATGTCAAAGCACTGGATGACATGAAGCCTCCACGTCTTGGCCTGGTACGCGAATTTTTCTTAGAGAAAGCCGATGAGGAGACCCGCAAGCATACCGAAGCAGTCGCCGAACGCTTGGCTCGTGCTGGTGCGCAGATCGAAGAAATCCGCCTCCCGGCAAGCTTTGCTGGTGAACCGGAAGCGCATTTTACCATGCTGTACGCTGAAGCCGCCGCCTCACATCGAGAAATCTATGCACAGCATAAAGCCCGTTACAGCCCGCAGATGCAAGACCTCATCGAGAAGGGGTTTAAGGTTTCTGGCATGGAATACACTGAGATCCGCCGGCACCAGCAACGTTTTCGTCATGACTTCGATGCCTTGTGTCGAACGGTTGATGCGCTGCTGACCCCTTCTACGCCAGCACCAGCACCACAGGGCTTCACCACCACAGGTGATCCGTCTTTCAATTGCCCTGCCAGATTCAGCGTTCTGGCGAGTCTTGGTCTGCCTTCAGGGATGTGTCTCAATGGAATTCCTTTGGCCATTCA
>CAZCWX010000173.1:0-3864 GCA_964502465.1 uncultured Enterobacteriaceae bacterium
CTCTCCACGACGGCAAGGGGAAGAAGGACCGGACGGTTCCCCTTCCGCAGTCGATTCTGCCGGAATTGCAGGCGCAACTGGAGCGAGTGATGACCCTCCATGACCAGGACAGTGCCGCAGGATACGCGGGCGTATTCCTGGAGGGTCTGCTCGAAAAGAAATATCCTGCCGCCCCACGGGAGCTAGGCTGGCAGTGGTTCTTTCCGGCCAAGACGCTGACCCTTGTGCCGGGTCAGGGGGAGTACCGGCGCTATCATCTGCACGAATCGCACGGGCAGCAGGCGATCAGGGCGGCGGTCAGGAGGGCAAAGCTCTTGAAACGGGTCTCAGCCCATACCTTCCGCCACAGCTTTGCCACCCATCTCTTGCATGCCAATTATGATATCCGCACGATTCAGGAACTGCTCGGACACGCGGATGTCAGGACCACCATGATCTATACCCACACCATACAGAGTCGGACCGTAAAAGAGGCCAAGAGTCCGCTGGATTTCTGATCCTGAGATCGATGTTGCAGCCTCTGATCCCATCGCCGGCCGGATTATCTATTCTGGCACTAACCGACGCAAAGAATGCGAGGCGCTAGCGCAGCATCTGCTCGATTCGCTGGGGAGCATAAAAAGTAAGACGTAAAGAGTAAAATGTAATCTAAATCGGACCACACGACTGTGGTACATTTCACTGAATGGGAACCTCGGTGCTGTCATGCTGAGCCCGCTTCGACTACGCTCAGGGCAGGCTTTGGCCGCGCTCAGGATAAACTCCGCGAAGCATCCTTCGACTTCGCTGCGCTACGCTCAGGACAGGTCTCTCGGAAAGACCCTTCGTTGCACTCAAGGTGACAAGACGAGTGTACCAATCTTCTGTGGTTTGATTGAGATCTAGCAACACCGGGGTCCGATATGTAGCAACGTGTCTCTGCCCCTGAGACGTGGCTCTCCCGTCACGCGCAAAAGTGTGGAATCACTTCCTTGGCGAAAAGCCGCATGGAGTGTTCCGTCCGACGTGGGTCGATACCGCTGATCTGCATCCACATCACCAGATGTGTCACGCCTGTCTCTTCCTGTGAGCGAGTAATCTCTTTGATCGCATCTTCCGGTGTTCCGACAATAAGCGGAGCACCGAAGAAGTGCAGCCCCGGCGCCGTACGCAGCCGCTCAGGTGGAGGTAACGGATCTACACCAAAGTACCCACCTTGCCACTTGACATCACCCGCTTCACTCAGCTTCTCGGTATAGACGGCCATGCGGTGACGAACATGTGGGGCGCATTCCTCCCATGCGCGTTCGCGCGTGTCGGCCAGGTACACCAACCGCAGCGCAGCTTTGTAAAAATCCTTCGGATCACGGCCATGACGGCGTAGACTGGTGTCGTAGAGCCGATAGGCTGCGGCAGCCCCGGCGCCGGCGAAGTGGCAGCCGTGGCGAGCCACGCGGTCAATAGATTTCTCCGTCAACCCGGCAACCCATATGGACGGGCGTGGTTGGACGGGCCTGGGCCGGAGCGAGAAGGGCGCAATCTGAAAATGCTTTCCTGCAAAAGAAAACGTCTCTTGGGTCCAAAGCCCGGTGATGATGGTTAATCCTTCTTCCATGCGGGACGGCCGCTCGCGCCTGGAGACACCGTATGCCGCATACTCGTCCACCACATATCCTTGCCCCAAGCCAAGGTCGAAGCGTCCGTCCGACAGGGCATCGAGTGTCGCCGCTTCTTCAGCCACCTGAATGGGATGGTAGAGCGGAAGAATGACAATGTACGTACCGAGACGGATGCGACTGGTCCTCGCGGCGATGGCTGCCAAGATGGGAAACTGCGAGGGAAGGTATTCGTCGGTGCCATGATGCTCGGCGGTCCATACGTTATCGTAGCCAAGCTCCTCAGCCAGTACGGCCTGACTGAGGATGCTGCGGCAGAGTTGGGCAGCGGGGACTTGCCAGGGTTTCGGGTTTTCGCCGGTTAAGATCAGACCAAACTTCATACCGACCTCCTCTCGTCAGGTGAAGCACCAATTCATGTTAGTGGCTCGATACAGGACAGTGTGTCGTTTCGAGGAGAGTTCACGAACGGAGAGACTGCGTATGCCTCCATCGCTGCAGCGGGATACGGCAGCAGTACAGGAGTGAGGATCGCCGGATCTTCAATCGTTCGATCAAGCCAGAGCGCTTCTTGCTCTTTCGGGAGAATGACTGGCATACGATTATGGATCGGCTCCATCAGGCTATTAGGTGTAGTCGTAATGATCGTACACGAGTGGATGGTCTCTCCATCGGGCGCTCGCCAGGTTTCCCACAACCCCGCAAAGCCAAAAGGTTCATGGGATTTCAAGGCGATGTACATAGGCGTTTTCTTTTTCCCTTCTTTTTTCCACTCATAGAACCCATCGGCCAACACCAAACAGCGCCGCTTTTGCAACGCGCGCCGAAAGCTGGGCTTCTCTGCCACGGTTTCCGCCCGGGCGTTGATCATGCGATCACCAATAGAAGCTTCTTTGGCCCACGCCGGAATCAATCCCCATCGGAGCAACTCAGCACGCCGTTCCTCTGCATCGATCACTGCCAGGACTGGTTGAGTCGGCGCCATGTTGTAGCGTGGAGCATAAGAGAGGGTTGCAGCGCGAAAGGCGAAGCGTTCTTCCAAACGCTCGAGGTCTGCCGTCAGGGTGAATCGTCCACACATGCGTTGAGCCTCCATCTTGCTAAGGTGCTTTCATATCATACGTTATTGTCGTATGTATGCCTTCTTCAGGGGTATGTGAACCCTCAAACACACTACACGTATATGATCCGAAAGAATGCAAGCAGGTAGGAGAGAGAAATGAGTTGGAAGACGATTGTGACCTTGGTTATAGCCATACTCTGGATAAGTAGCACTGCCACTGCACAGTCTCCCTATCCAGACCGACCTATAGATTTGCGTATCACTGGAGAGCTGTTGCCGATAGAGGAACCCAAGCGTGAAGATCTTGCTCTGGTAAACATTTTCGTGCAAGGCAACCCTATGCTCCTACGGATCGGTAAAGTCGAAGCTCTCACCACCCAAGAACGTGCTCAGGTCATCAAATATGAAGTATTGTTACAAAAGGTCCGCTTTTCCGGGTCTGAGTCTCTGATGGCATACCTACAAAAACCAGAAATACGTGGGAAGGTGTTGACAATCGAAGGTTGGCTTGACCCGCGAGAAAAACGTTTTCAGGTGACCTCGGTTGAATTAGCGCACCTGCAGAACCACAATCACTGAAGGAGGCTGATGTGAGTACACCAAGTGAAAATACAGTTCCGCTACCAGGGTCCTGCTTTTGTGGAACAGTGCAATTCGAAATTACTCTCCCCACCGTCTTCTGTGCCCATTGTCATTGCACTATGTGCCGGCGTGTCCATGGAGCAGGATACGTGACATGGATCGCGGTTCCTTACAGCCAGTTCCACCTTACGACCGGACAAGAATACCTGGCGGTTCATCATTCGTCCGATCACGGCAGACGTTCGTTTTGCAACGTATGCAGCAGTTCGCTGTTTTGCGAATCGACTCATCATCCCGAAGTCATTGACATTGTGCTTGCGAATATCAATGGCAAGATCGATCGTGATCCACAGGCGCACTACTACTTTACTGATCGTGTCGAGTGGATCACCACGAATGATGACCTCCCACGATTTGGCGGTGAGACTGGCAGCGAACCGTTGCCTCGCTAAATCAGACCACAGAAGATTCGTACACTGCGTCACAACCTGGTCTCGCTCCGTTGCCCGGCTAGTTCATGGCCGGGCAACGGTGAGTTCACCGCGAGTGCTGGAATGTCCTAAGGACCTGGGCAAGAATAACTGGGTCAATTCTTGTGGTGCGGGCCTCTGGCCTGCCCTTCAC
>CAZCWX010000174.1:0-3760 GCA_964502465.1 uncultured Enterobacteriaceae bacterium
CGGAACGAGAGATTCTTCGGCCTACGGCCTCAGCATGACAATGTTTCGGAAGGCAGTTCAGGAAATTCGGGATCACCCAGCCATATCGTAGCTGCGCAGCATCTTGCCTGGCAGCGCACCCGTGCACTGTCCATCTTCGAAGGTGATCTCACCATTCACGATTAGATAGTTATAGCCGTCTGCCTTCTGCACCCGCCGCCAATCGCCGTCGGGCAGATCCTGTACTGTTTCCATCGGCCGTACCGCCAGTTTCTCCAAGTCATAGACTACGATGTCGGCCGGCATGCCCTCGCGCAGCCAGCCTCGGTCACGGATACCAATGGCCCACCCAACCATCGCCGAGAGCCGCCAGTGCGCCTCTTCCAGCGTCATAATCTGCTTGTCCCGCACCCAATGGGCCAGGAAGTGGGTGGGATAGCGACCCAGGGTGAGAAACTTGGTGTGCGCCCCACCATCTGAAGAACCGACGAGGGTCAAGGGATGCTTGATAATTTGCGTGAGGGCTTCCTCATCGTTGTTGATGAAGCCCTGCATGGCGAACTCGGTCTTCAAGTCCTCTTCCACCGACAGGTCCAGCAAGGTGTCGATCGGATGCTTCCCCTGCTCCTTGGCAATCTCCGCGATGGTCCGGCCTTTCAGGGATTTGTTCTTGGCCAGATGCACGTCATCGACAAACGTCTCGTCCCACCGGAACATCCGCACCGCACCCTGTTCCCCATCCGGGCTGGTGCCCGGCATCACCGTCGGCGCCTTTTCCATGTCACGCTTCATGGCTGGGCGTCGGCTCGCGTCCGCCAGTTTGACCTTGCGCTCTGCTAAGGTCCCTACCGTCGCTTCATTCCACGCTGGCAGTTGATCAAACAGGCCAATGGTCTCGAGCGTGAACTCAAACTCGATCGGCATGCAGATATTGACCGCCAGTACCGGGGCTTCACGATAGGCTTTCTCTGTCCATGCCAGCTGCTCACGCCAGGTGTTCGGTGAGGTTGGATCATAGATGACCGCGTTCCAGTTCACCGGCCGCCCGCTAGTCTTGGCCAACTCCAGCAAGAAGTCCATTCCCAGCCCCTGCAGGGCATGGCCCATAGTCCACTCGATCGAGCCACGGTTGAACTCCCGCATCACCGACGCCATCTCGAGAAACTCTTCACGCGGCGCTACATGGGTCGGTAGATAGCCACCATCATAGTCACGGTTGGCCATACTGAAGCTGGCAGAAAAACCAAAGCCGCCAGCCTGTAAGCCTTCCCGCAGCAGATGTTTGATCTGCTCCACCTGCTCTGGTTTGGTTTTGTACTTCGGATCTCGCGCGGCGTCGTTTCCCAGCACCCAGGCACGCAGCGGCGAGTATGGCACCAACGAGGCGGCATTCACGCCTAATCCACCGCGATCTAAGCTGTCGAGAAACTCAGGAAAGGTCACCCAGTCCCAGCGCATTCCCGCCTGCATACATGAGAGGGGGATGGACTCGGTTCGCTCCATGCGCCGCATGGCACGGTCGCGGTCCTCTGGCCGCACCGGCGCAAACCCGAAGCCGCAGTTACCAATTGCCACGCTTGTCACCCCATGCCAGCCGGATAGCGACGCATAAGGATCCCACTTCGTTCCGCCACTGAGCGCGGCGTCGTAGTGGGTATGAACGTCCATGAAGCCAGGAGCGACGATGCGGCCGGTGGCGTCGATAACGCGCGACGCACTCCCTTTGATATTGCCCATGGCAACGATCTTGCCATCACGGATAGCGATATCTCCCCGATATGCCGGCATCCGCAGTCCATCGACGATCGTACCGTTTTTTATCAATAGATCATACTCTGCCATGCGACTTCCCTCCTTTTGCTCTGGCGAGCAAGTTAGTGGTTGAATCAACGTTCCTTACACTCCAGACACTCCAGTCTCCTTTCCGTTGCTGTCAGTGAGGGGGAACAGCATCTATCTTGCTCTCATCCCTCTCCTTTGGCAATGGTTGCGCCAGTGCCTCGTCCCCCAAGTCTATCGCGCGCTCTGGATGAACGCCAAGCCAGAAAAATGCCCCTAGAAACGCAAAGGCTGCCGCAGCATAGAGCGCATTGTCCCAGCCAAACCGTTCCGCAAGAAAAGGAGTGAGGGTCGGAGAAAGCGCTCCCCCCAGGTTCCCACCCATATTCATGAACCCAGACACCGTGCCAGCGTAGGTTTTGGTGAGATCAATGGTCGTCGCCCAGTAGGCTGCCGCGCTGGCAAAGAGAGATCCTGCGCCTAAAGATAGGAACAGCACGGCCATATACGGATCGGCAGCCGCAGCGCCCATGGCGATAAAGCCAGCGGTCAGAAACAATCCCCCAAATCCAATCCAGCATCGTCCGATGCGCTTGCCGAAACGACGGCTCAAATGATCAGTCAACCAGCCACCCACCGGTGCAGCAGCCGCACTGGCGAGAAAGGGGGCCATGGTATACACCCCACCACCGATGACTGAGAAGCCACGGACATTCACCAGGTAGAGGTAGAACCACGAAAAATAAATGTAGAGGATATAGCCCATTGCAAAGTAGGCAATGGTGAGAAACCACAAGTCGGCACAGCCCAAAATCGCACGCCAGGGAACGAGCCCTAATGTCGGGCTGTGCGCGGGTGAAGAAGAAGACACTAGCGTAATGTGCTGGAGTTCTGCTTCATTCACCCAGGGATGATCCGTAGGCTGGTCGGTCGCGAGCCAATACCAGACAAGGGCCAGCATGACGCCTATCCCACCGGCGAGATAAAAGGCCTCACGCCAGCCCCACGTCACCATAATCCAGGCGATCAGGGGCGGGGTGAAGGCCGCGCCCAGGGAACTCCCACTAATCGCAATGCCGAGCGCCAGCCCGCGTTCTTGTGGAGCCACCCAATTGGCCACTACCCGGTTGCCATTCGGTGGCGCGGCAGCCTCACCAATCCCGATCAGCACACGCACCACAGCAAATGAGCCCACCACACCGAGGAGTGAGGCGAGAAAGAAATCTCCAGCTATCGCCGTCACCGCGGTAAAAACCGACCACCACAGGATCGCCCACGCCAGGATCCGTCTCGGGCCGAAGCGGTCGCCGAGCCACCCTCCAGGAATCTGCAGAATGGCATAGCCCAACACAAACGCGCTGAAGATCCAACCCATCTGCACGTCCGTCATGCCGTACTCAGGCATGATGTACTTGGCCGCGATCGAAATATTCACGCGGTCGATGAACATCAGGACGTAAATGATAAAGATCAGCGCAACAATCAGCCAGCGCGTGCGGGTTGGCGATTCAGGCATGACAGTTGTTACTTAGAACAGATCTCAAGAGAAAGGCAAGCCTTCAGAGCGAACGGAAGAAGTTCGCTGATAAAGTGAGAGCCTGTCCTATTTTCATGTGGCCCAATTTAGTGCGCCGCCTTCTTCTTGCCCTTCTGTTTGACTTTTGTCAGCAGGGACACGTAACTGATGCCGTCACGATTATCGGTGGTCGTAGGGAGTTTGAGCTGTCGCCAGGCGGTAAAACCGTCCTGCATCACAGAAACATCAGTGTAGCCGACTTCCAAGAGCTGTTGGGCTGCCTGTCGTGCCCGTTCTCCAGTATCACAGCCGACAAGAATGGGGGTTTCCTTGGGGTAGAAAGCCTCTGTAACTAGAAGAAAACTATGATTAGCAAAAATCTCACGCGTTGTTGGATGATAAAAGACAATGGGGATGTTGACGATCTTTCCCCGCGGATGGCCAGCGGCAAACTCGGCAACGGTACGGACATCAACATAGACTACG
>CAZCWX010000175.1:0-8866 GCA_964502465.1 uncultured Enterobacteriaceae bacterium
GCGTACAAATCAGTAAGCACCTGGGCAAGAATAACTGGGTCAATTCTTGTGGTGCGGGCCTCTGGCCTGCCCTTCACAATGCAGGCGGGACGCCTGCACCACAATATGAGAACGATCAACTTATTTCTGCTCGGCTCCTAATACTGCCCAAGTCCTCCTTCAAGGTTGATGAAGCACCCACGTATAAAAAGAATAATAGCGAGCCCGATCTGTGACATTCGTAATCCCTGGCAAAAGGAGACCATAAAGGTTGACAGAAACTACCTGTATACCGAGGTGATCTAAGCCTTCAATGATGTTGCTATCGCGTTCTAGCCAATCGGGGCTAGAGTTAATTTCTGAGATTGCTCTCTTTGCCATTCGACACGGTTCCTGGCGGGGGTTAAGTACTATCCAATATTCTACCCAACACCAGCATCAAGTACTTCTTACACTGCACCGGGGTCTCGCACCTCGGAAAGTGGCCGATTTCTTCCATAATGACATTCTCCACCCTGCTGTCCCTTTTTCGCAGGAATGACACAGCCATAACCTGCCCCTCAAATTCACACTGACAGACTACTAGATCCGGTTGATCGCAGAAGAGCACGGCAGGTGAGGTCATCGGCCCTCTTTTTTCTTTTTCACGCCTTTCCGCGGTTGCCGCTTCTGCGGGAGGCGACGCTGCGCTGTCGTACGGCGTAAGCGACCCGCGAGGACACGCATAACCTGAAGAGCGAAGTACGGCATCTGCTGCACAAGCAGCACGAACTGCTCCTCATCCACTGGCAGCAGTTGGCAGTCGGTTTTGGCGACCACCGAGGCACTGCGGGCCTGTGCATCTATAAGGGCGATCTCTCCGACGATCCCTCCTGGCCCGACCGTTTCCACAACGTGCTTCGCAGCCCGAACTTCCACGGTCCCTTCCTTCACGATATACATCACATGGCCTGGTTTCCCCTCCTCGATGATGAGGGAGCCGGCCCGAAACGATTGATACCCTTCCATCTTCTCAATGTGACTCAGCACAGTCATCGCTCGCTCCTTCCCTGCAACCCCTTCGCGACTCTGGGAGAATCGTCAGAGGCTTTTCCCGGTTTTCCGTCGCAAAAGGCGCAGCAATTGTCTCCTCGTTCCTGCTCGCTGTCAACGGAAGACAGCATAGTGCCCTCAGCGGGGCGTTCGCGTGGGGAGCAGCACCGGCTCAATCCCAACGTTCTTGTCCTGTGTGAGAATAACCGAAAGGTTTGGGCAACATCTAGAAAATGATGCGAATCTCACGTAGAACATTCAACCAGAGACAGGAGCGTTACTGCTCGGCGCGCCGAGCGCGTCATAAATCCGCCAAAAGGAGGAAGATTGCATGGCAGAGTACAAGCTGATTTCAGCAGATTCCCATTTCGTCGAGCCGCCTACGATGTGGGCTGAGCGAGTGGACAAGAAGTTTCGCGACCGGGCGCCACACACGGTTAAGGGACTTAACGGCCGCGAAGGGGAGTGGTTCGTGTGCGAGAATATCACACCAATGTCAGTCGCCGGTTTCTTCGGCGCGGGTGTCCCTTCGCAGGAACTGCCCGAGCACAACAAGAAAGGCTTTGACCAGGCACCCAAGAGCGTCTGGGACCCAGCCTACCGCATTGTCGACCAGGATCGCGACGGCGTACAGGCCGAGGTGATCTACACGTCAATGGGGATGCCCTTGTTCGGGCTAGATGATGCGGAATTGCGCTTTGCGTGCTTTCGCGCCTTCAATGATTGGGCTACGGAATATTGCAGCTACGACCTCAACCGCCTCATCCCGCTCGGTCTTATCACGCTCGAAGACATTCCCTCAGCAGTCGAGGAGTTGCAACGCATCGCCAAGAAGGGCATGCGCGGAGCGATGATCTGGGCAGAGCCGCCTGACGATCGTCCCTATAGCCATCCTGATTACGAGCCGTTCTGGGCGGCCGCACAGGACCTCAACATACCGCTTTCGCTGCATATCCTCACCGCCCGTGGCGGTACTGGCGCGAATCAGGCGGCCGGCCGCAATTTCTTGCTCTCGCTCGCCAACCTGCACCATCAGATCGAGCGCTCGATTTCCGTGCTGGTATTCGGCGGCGTGTTGGAGAAATTCCCGCGCCTCAGGATCGTTTCCGCCGAAAATGATGTGGGCTGGATGGCCTACTTCATGTACCGGCTCGATACCGTGCAACACCGGCTCGGCGCGCTCGGTGGACTCAAACTCCCCATGCGAGCGAGCGACTACATTAAGCGCCAGGTCTATGCAACGTTCATCGCTGACCCGGTGTTTGTGGACTCGCTGCACCGCTACGGCCCGGACAACATCATGTGGTCATCGGATTACCCGCATACGGCGGCGACCTTCCCGCGTTCGCAGGAGATCGTGGCAAAACGTTTCGGCGATCTTCCTGAGGAACAGCGGCGCAAGATCATCCATGACACCGCAGCGCAGGTCTACGGACTGAAGTGAGGCATACAGGCTGACACAGTGGTGCAGGCGTCCTCGCCTGTCTGGCTCGGTGCAGGCCAGAGACCCGCACCACGCTACATGGACGGCACGCCAAGAGATGGAGGAATACTACCGCAGCATGCGGTTATGGGTCCTCTCTCCCCTCTGTGGGAGAGAGCCAGAGAGAGGGGGTGTCCGCACCTTTCACCCTCTCCTGTATCCTCTCCCGTCAAGGGAGAGGAGCAAAACGGGACCTACCAGAATCCAGATCTTGGTGTACCTCTCATAAAGATCGAGTGCTTCGATTTAGACCCGGAGTTGGACCTCCGTCACACCGAATCGCAACTCGTGCTGCTGGCGCAGCCAGAGCCGTTGGATCAGTCCCGTCTTTGCCAACCACGGTGCAATAGCGAGTAAGGGTTGAGCGAGCCATGGACGCTCACGTGCCCACCGCTGGCCTCGCACCTCGCGCCATTGCAAGTGTTGCAACCGCACGATCTCACGCTCGCGCTCACATTGGATCTCGTGGAGTGAGGCGGTGAGATCGTGTCCCTGGCGAAGCGCAGGCACGAGATGGTTGGCAGCAACGATTGCATCACGCAGCGCCATGTTGATGCCTTGAGCACGAACCGGAGACATCGGGTGTGCGGCATCTCCCAAAAGGAGCACGCCGCGATGACCCCAGGTTGTGCAGCGCCCCACGATGACATCAAGCAATTGTGGACCCTCGATCTCATCTCGGTGCAGCAGGACATGACGCGCCAGTGCTTCGGGGAGAAGACGGACACATTCCTGGAGCCAGTCGTGTTTCCGAACCTCCGCCCATGACCCCTTGGGCAGCATCCACGCCATCTGGAAGCGAGTGTCCCAGGAGACATAGCCGAGCGCTGCCTCGGGTCCGCGGGCAAAGATTTGCATGGGGCAACGGTTTTCCAGCCCGTCGGGGAGGGGGAGCTTGAACCAGAGAATATCGTAGGACTCAGGCAGGAGTTCAAGAGGCAGGTCGGCGCGCTTGCGCACCACCGAGGCCCGTCCATCAGCGCCAATCACCAGATCCGCCTCAATCTCTCTTTCGCCCCCTGCGCTCGCCACGCGTACCCCACGCACGCCCTCTCCGTCACTCAGTAAGTCGCGGACGGTCAGGGGCGACAAGAAGGTAAAGTTCCCGTACGCTTTCGCTTCGGCAATGAGGAGTTCGAGGAGTTGTGGTTGGGGCACGACTCGGAGGGCCAGCTCTCCAAGCTCCTGTGTCGGTTCAGGAATATTCATGATCTGCGTGCCGTTCAGATAAATTTCCCAGGACTCGAGATAGCGCCACGGCAACGCGTTGAGCTGTTCGCGCAGGCCCATCTGGTAAAGGGCAGTAAGCCCTGTCGGCATGAGTCCCTCGCCACGGAACACTCGCTCAAAGTCACGCTCCCGCTCCACCAGGGTCACGCTCACACTGCAACGCGCCAGGAGCAGAGCAAGCGCCGCTCCTGCTGGTCCGGCTCCAACAATCACCACATGCATGTGGCAATTTTATGGGCTTTTGCTCACCTGCGCTACTCGCATTGAGAGCGAGCAGACCCGTGATCAAGGCGACTCTCGATGATGTCGCTGGTCACAGGAGCCTCCATAGTGTATATCGTTCTTCGCACAACATGCCTTTTTAGATCGAACTGGCAAGCAGAAAGGGGCGAAGACATGACTACGAATGCGAAACTCCGCTTTGGTCTGTGGTACGACTTCCGTAATCCACCGGCCTGGAAACGGCCCTACGATCAACTCTATGGTGAGATTTTCGATCAGATCGTGTGGGGAGAGCAGCACGGGTTTGCCGACATCTGGCTCTCTGAACACCATTTTATTGCAGATGGCTATTCCCCATCGTTGCTGCCGATCGCTGCAGCGATTGCGGCACGCACCAAAACGATTCGCATCGGGACGAGCGTGATGCTGCTGCCGTTTCATAATCCCGTGCGCCTGGCCGAGGATGGTGCCACTGTAGATGTGATCTCTGGGGGACGCTTCGAACTGGGCGTGGGAACAGGGTACAAGGTTGAAGAGTTCAGCGGCTTTGCCGTCTCGAGCGCAGAACGCGGTGGACGCACCAACGAAGGTCTGGAGATCATTCGTCGATTGTGGGAAGGCGAGACTCTCACCTTCAAAGGCCGCTACTATGAGGTCAATCAGGTCAAAGTGACACCCGAACCGATCCAGCGACCGAGGCCACCGCTGTGGGTAGGCGGCTTTACCCCGCCCGCGATTCGCCGCGCCGCCAAGTACGGTGATGGCTATATTGGCACCAGAATCACCACAACGCTCCACGAACAGTATGTGACGGAATTACAAAAGGTCGGCAAACCGACGACCAATCTCCGGCTTGCTGGGGGCATTTTCTGGCTGATTCCCTCGACAGACCCGGAGAAAACCTGGAATGAAGCGGCTGACCACGTCATCTACCAAATGAATGGCTACGCCGAATGGTCAGCCAAAGCCGGGATGCCGCTGATTCCTCCTATTCGGGACCGAGCCCACCTCCGGGAGATGGGGCTCCTGAATGTGGTAGATGTGGAGACGTGTATCCAGATGATTCGTGACAGTCTTGCACAGGCGCCGCTTACCCATTTTTACTCCTGGACACTGCCACCGGGACTGCCGGCGAGTTGGATTCAGCCCTATCTTGAACTCTTTGCCAGTAAAGTCATCCCAGCGTTTCGCTAGTATCGTCGCTCAATGCTATACAATTGTTTTGTACTACAACCTCGTGATTGAGGGAGGAACATGAACACGAACGAACTGCTCATTGATGCCGACGGCCATATCCTTGAGCCGCCTGACCTGTGGGAACGTTATCTCGAACCGCGGTATCGCGACCGTGCCATCCGCATCAGAGTCGGCGACGATGGCCGTGAATTTCTGGAGATCGACCGGAAAAGCTCTGTGCTCACCACGGCGACTGTACTCGCCGCGCTTGGGGGAATGAAAAAGCTCCAGGAAATGGGCGAAAAAATCGAGGACTTTAATGCCAGCCGACGCGAGCTGCTACGAGACCATTCAGGAGAACAACGCGAGACTTTTGCCAGTATGAGGCCGGACAAACAACCGGGTACCTATCTGTCAGGCGGCGCGTTCGGTGCGATGGACATGCATGAGCGATTAGCACTGCTCGAGCGCGAGGGCATGGTGAAGACCGTGCTCTATCCAACACTTGGCCTGCTGTGGGAGGCGGAACTGTTCGATATTGAGTTATCGAGCGCCTACTGCCGAGCCTACAACCGCTGGATCGCGGATTTCTGTCGCAATTCTGCAGGACGTTTGGTACCGATCGCCCATCTCTCGCTTGGCGATCCAGGAGAAGCGGCTCGTGAACTTGAGCGTGCCGTCAAAGACGGATGCAAAGGCGCGTTTGTCTGTCCTTTTACCATCACGCGCAAGCCACACGGTCACCCCGACCACGACGTAGTGTTTGCCGCTGCTCAGGACCTTGATGTCCCCTTTGCCATCCACCCGACATTTGAGCCCCCGGCCTGGGGCATCCACCAGCGCTTCGACAATATGGCATGGGCAGACTGGTATCTCGATCTCCTCGCCGCGCAAGGCGTGTCACATGCTTTCGCGACGATGTTCCAATACGGTGTGTTTGATCGTTTTCCGCGTCTGCGTGTCGTCGTGCTCGAATCCGGCGCGGGCTGGATTGGCTACTGGCTCGATCGTGCCGACGCCATCTACCGGCGGACGGCGCTCGGTGGGACTGTTCAGCTCAAGGAACGTCCTTCCTTTTACTTCAAACGTCAATGCTACATTTCCGCTGATCCCGACGAACGGTCGATTGCGGCGATGACCCACTTGGTGGGAGAGGATCGTTTTTTTTGGGCCTCTGACTATCCGCATCCCGACCACCCCGGCAATTACCTGGAAGAGTTGCAGGGGATGGTTGAGGGCATGACTCCCACCGCGCGGCGCGGCGTGCTGGGGGAAAACGTTGCCCGTGCTTACAAACTGCTTGAAGTGTAAAAAAGTGTATTTTATGTAGCGTACGCGGTGTGCACGCTGCGTTTTGCATAACAAGGGGAGCACGCATGTCTCTGAAAAACACAACCGTCGTCATTTTGGGTGGCAGTTCCGGCATTGGTCTCGCTACGGCAAAAGCAGCGCGAGCTGAAGGTGCACACGTGATCATCACTGGACGTTCGGCGGAACGACTACAGGTGGCACGGGCAGATCTCGGCGATACGGTGCGCACTGTTGTCTTGGACGTTGCCGATGAGATGGGAACACAGACCTTTTTCCGAGCGCTCGATCACCTTGATCATGTGTTCATCACTGCGGGAACGCTGCTCAAAGACTCACAGCTGGCACCCGAGAGTACAGCCCTACGGCCCGCGATGGATACGCGCTTCTGGGGAGCACTCTACGCCGCGAAGTACAGTGCAGTGAAGATGAATAGGAGTGGGTCGATTACCTTTATGTCCGGTACAGCGGCGCAGAAACCCTTAGGGGGAGCATCTGTGGCGTCGGCCTCGTGCGGGGCGGTCGAAGCCTTTGCGCGAGCCTTGGCTGTCGATCTTGCACCAATCCGAGTCAATACGATCCAGCCGGGGTATGTTGATACCCCATTGCTTGACGAATTGCTCGGCGCCCAGCGCGAGAAGATCCTTGCCGCCGCTGCCGCTCGTCTCCCTGTCCGGCGCATTGGGCGACCAGAAGAGATTGCCGACGCGGTGCTCTTCTTAATGAAGAACGGCTATGTCACCGGCATTACGCTGACGATCGATGGAGGTGGCCTGCTCGTCTGAAGCAACCAGCAGGCAGCACTCCTCGTGTAGGAAGAGCAGTAGACCCTACGGAGGAAGACTTACCTACGGCTAGGCAGGAGCGAGATGCGGAGTGGACACACGCTGGTTAGGCTGCTTTGGGGAGTTCAGCTGACTTTGAGCCGGACAGAGTCGGGCTTGTCGTACGGGAAGTTTCCCCACGGGCAATCAGCACTCCAATTCCCAGCCCGCAGAGGCTGGACAGCAAAACCAGTCCGACGAGGAGCGGCGTGAACACTGTCGTCAAATCGAGAAGCATAGGATTACTTGGAAGACCTACAATAGGAAATAATGGTACAGGCATACATAACACCTCAGGGTGTAAAGATAACGCGGCCAATCCAGCCATGGAAGATGAGTAAAAGTGAAAAATGTTTGCATTAATTATTAGATTTCATGAGGAGGGACGTTATGCAGACTCGCTATGGAGACGTTGCCGTCGCACTGACGGACCATATCGCCACCGTTGAGATCCAACGGCCACCCAACAACTTTTTCGATACTGACCTGGTGCGCTCCCTGGCCGACGCATTCGAGGCACTGGATACCCAGGCGCAGTGCCGCGCCATTGTGCTGGCTGCAGAAGGAAAGCACTTCTGCGCAGGCGCGAATTTTCACAGCAGCGACGATCAGGCTGAGCGGCAGGCACGGACTGCCGAAGCTGGGAATCCGCTGTACGCCGCAGCGGTACGGCTCTTCGCCTGTCGCAAACCGGTCGTCGGCGCAATCCAAGGCGCGGCCATCGGCGGCGGCTTCGGACTGGCGCTGGTGCCGGACTTCCGCGTGCTCTGCCCGGACACCCGCTTCTCGGCGAATTTTGTGAAACTGGGGTTCCATCCAGGATTCGCACTGACGTACACTCTGCCGCGGCTGGTCGGCTGGCAACGTGCGAACCTGCTGTTCTATACGGGACGACGCATAGGTGGCGAGGAGGCATTGGCTTGGGGCCTGGGGGAAGTCCTGACCGAGCAGGAGAACGTGCGTGCTGCAGCCCTGGAGCTGGCGAGAGAAATCGCCGAGAACGCCCCGCTGGCCGTGCAGTCTGTCCGTGCCACCATGCGCGCAGGTCTCGCGGCTGCGGTCAAGTCTGCCACGGACCACGAGTTCAAAGAACAGCACTGGCTCCAGCGGACGGAAGATCACAAAGAGGGCATTCGGGCAGTGGCTGAACGACGCCCCGGCAATTTTGTCGGGCGGTAAGCTCTGCCTATATGGGGAGCACACCAAGATCTGGATTCTGGCAGATCCCGTTTTGCTCCTCTCCCTTGACGGGAGAGGATACAGGAGAGGGTGAACGGTGCGGACACCCCCTCTCTCTGGCTCTCTCCCACAGAGGGGAGAGAGGACCCATAACCGCATGCTGCAGTAATATTCCTCCACCGTTGGCGTGCCGTCCATATGGAGTTTTACCGTTGCCTGCTCTCCTCTTGTGGTGCGGGCCTCTGGCCTGCACCGAGCCAGGCAGGCGAGGACGCCTGCACCACAAGCAAGGACAGTTTTTCGCTGGGAGCCTCAAATTTCTCGACCAGGGGCGTAAGCCCCTGGACCCCAGCATCCAGAAATTCAGAAACCAGCATCCAGAAAAGCTACCGGGCACAACGAAAACCGACGCTGTCGAGGCGGTTGCCTGGGT
>CAZCWX010000176.1:0-3688 GCA_964502465.1 uncultured Enterobacteriaceae bacterium
AACCTCCCTGAGGGGAATAGCGAGAGCCGGGGCAACCCGGAGTGCGGCAGCGAGTCCCACTGAGGAGCCCGGTGCGGGAAAACCGCACGCCGGGATCTGTGCGGGGGGCGTCGGGTAACCGGCGTCCCTACCGCGACGTGACTTGAACCTTAGGTAACTTGATAAGATCCCCGCAGTGTTTTAACGGAGGATATGTAAACATGTCTCTTTTATCTCGCGTGTGTCTTGTGAGCTGCTGTGTTGTCTTGACTGCCTGTGGCGCGACACAACCGCCGCGCAAACGCACAATTGCCGCGCCGACGCTTTCGTGTGAAGAGGCCAATCGGTTAGCATACCGCACCATTACCGTCCTTGGCTACACGCCGGCGTCCTTGCAAGTCGCTTATCCTGGGCAGCCTGGCCATATCCTCGCAAAAAAAGAAGATGGGAAGGAGGGCCGGGTAACGATTACGTGTAACGAGAGTGGTGCTATTGTCGAGCCGGAAAAGACCTCTTTGCCGATTCCGTCGCTGATTGGTGCAGCGGAAAGGCCAGGGGAGTTCCCCCAGGTTTTTACCCAAACTTTTAACGTGCTCCGTAGCAGTCAGGAGATGATGGCCAAGCAAGGACCAGAAAAAGGGTTGACCATGACCCTCACTCGGCTCAACAACTTTGAGTCACAGATGGAATTAGGTGCGGACCTGCCAGCCGGCGGTATCCTGCCGGTCAAAGTGGTGATCAACAATAATACGCCGCGACCCTATGGCATCGCAATGAGCACAGTGTTTCTGCAATCGGCTGGCGGGGGAAGTACCGCCCCAATTGAGCCGCCCACTGCTGGTCAAGGAAAAGCGCTGCGTGGAGACCTAATCTTACAACCAGGGCAAACCGTTACCGGCTATCTGTTTTATCCGGCAGGCAACTATACCTCTGCCCGTACGACCCTGATAGATAAAGAAACTGAGGAACGAGAAGGTTTTTCGGTTCAGTTTTAACCCCAGCCGCTGCTCGTTCTGCCATCATCCAGAAGGACTGGGAGCGATGTAAAGAAAGGGCAAGGAATTTTCTTGTCTCAGGAGGGATTGCAGCCAAATACCAAACGGTCAGAGACAAAGGAGGGCACAATGGGGACAGGGCAAAAACTGCTGGTGATTGTATGGATGTGGCTCTTTCTGGGTGCGGGAGTGCCACTGACCCATGCTGAACTGCACGCTGGAGATACGCTCGATCAGTCTACTTGGGAAAAAGCAAAGGGCAAAATGCCCGACGCTATCCTGCGCCGATTTGCCAGTGGCCAACACATCTCGCAAGTGATTGTGGTCCCGCCGGAGGCCTCCCAGTGGGGCACGCGGTTTCTCCAATTGACCGAAGCGAATGCTGGGAAATATGCCATTAACCCTGAGGGGATCATGATTGAAAATGCCACTGGCACCTGGCCGCGTTACGCGGATGGTGGATTTCCTTTCCCGCAGATCGAGCCTGACGATCCCCACATCGCCTACAAGATTATGTACAATTTTGCTCTGGCCGGTGGGCCAGTGGATGATGTAGACATATTCGTCAATATCTTCTGGGTCAGCCAGAGAAACTTGGAACGCTACGTTGATTTGCGGGGGCAGGCGCTCGCGTATGGTGCACGGTGGAGTGGGCCAATTGCGAATCCTGATGAAGTAGCCTCCAAAGTGCTCATCTTCGGAGTCGCACCTTATGATGCCGTTGGGTTGGCGACTTTGACCTGGGGATATCTCGATCCGGAAAAATGGACTTCCGTCTGGGCGTATATCCCAGTTTTGCGTCGCGTGCGGCGCCTGGCGTCTTCGAATACATCAGACGGTTTGTTTGGTTCGCATTTCAGCCGTGATGATGGCGGGACGTTCTCGGGCAAAATTCACTACTTCACCTGGAAGTTGATTGGAGAACAAGACGCGTTCGTGCCATATACGCTGCCGACACCAAAAACGTGGAAGAGAACGGAACGTGGGTTGCTCTTACCGGCTGACGAAAATGCCGCCGTCATGCCCTGGCCTGGGAAGAGCAAGCTCTTTGACCGGAATGGCGGCCAGTGGCAGGGCGCAGCCTGGTGGCCGACCAACCTGTACGTGACCAAGCGACCGGTCTGGCTCGTCGAAGCTGTACCAAAAGATCCCTACTATTCCTACGGCAGACAAGTGATTTGGATTGATAAGGAACTCTTTCGTGGTTACTACAAAGAAATCTATGATCGTGCTGGCCAATACTGGAAGACGATCGTTGTCGGCGGTGGTCAAGCACTCAGCGAAGATGGCGTTTTCTCTACCCGCCAGGCTGACTACGGTTTGGCTCTCGACGAGCACTCGGCCGCTGCGAACGTCGTGCTACCCTTACGCGAAGGCAACGATATTCGCGTGAATGTCGGTCTCGATCCGTCCGAATTTGCCTATCAAGGATTATCGCGGTTTGGCAAGTAAGAGCGTCAAACGTAAGGCGTAACCAGTAATCAGGCAACGACGGAAGATGCCAAAGAAGGTCCACGCGCGTTTATCGAGAAACGCAAACTGCGGTACGTCAGGAGATGAAAAAAAGAGCGCTGTTACGACGAACTTAAGCTTCTTTTTTTCCCTCTCTCGCTCCTTTGCTTGAAGCAGTGCTCAGTGAAGGAGACAGGATAGTTCAGCTTCCTTCGTAAGAACCATCCTATCCTCTTGCTGTTCTTCCCTTCCTGTTTGCTGCGATACTCTTGCTTCCTGTAAGTCGACAGTATCAAACCCTGCGGGGAACCCATTGTCGAGTTTCACCACCACGCTTCCTCAGGCGGAAGGCTTCCAAGCGGTATTTCGTCAGAAAAGCAAGAGGGTGGATTTCATACTGAGATGATTGTAAGAACGTGGGAAGATGGCGAGAGAAAAGAGCAGAGCGTTTGGGCCGTTTCGGCTTGATATGGGGAATGGGTGCGTGTGGCAGGGAGAGGAGCGGCTCACCCTCTCTCCTCAGTCCTTTACGGTGCTGCACTACTTGGTGCGCCACGCTGGGCAGTGGGTCACGAAAGAAGCATTAGACCAGGCTGTGTGGCCGGAGACGCCCGGGAGCACCGTGTCAATACTCAAGGGCTGCGTGCGCGAGATTCGCCAAGCCTTCGGGGAAGAAAGCGAGACTCGACAAGTCATTGAAGCCGTACCTGGACAAGGCTATCGGTTGATTGGAGAAGTAACCAGTGCGCAGTGGTCAGTGGCTAGTGAGCAAAATTCAGCGATCGAAACGCAGAAATTGACAACTGATAACTGGCAACTGACCACTCGCCTCGTGGGTCGAGAAACCGAACTGCGGCATCTCCACAGTTGGCTGGAGAAAGCGTTACGTGGGGAGCGCCAGATTGTGTTTATTACAGGTGAACCGGGGATCGGCAAAACGACGCTGGTGGATGCGTTTATCGAGCAGATTGCGGCTCAGCATGAAGTGTGGATCACGCGTGGGCAGTGTATCGAGCAGTATGGAGCGGGTGAAGCGTATATGCCGCTGCTCGAAGCGCTGAGCCGACTCGGACGCGAAGCGGGCAAGGAGGAGATTGTCGCGACGTTAGCACAATATGCGCCGACGTGGTTGGCGCAACTGCCAGCCCTGGTCAGCCTGTCCGAGCGCGAAGGGCTGCAGCGAACACTTTTGGGGGCGACGCGAGAGCGGATGTTACGGGAGTTAGCAGAGGCAATAGAGGTGCTGACGGCGCGACAGCCGA
>CAZCWX010000177.1:0-2536 GCA_964502465.1 uncultured Enterobacteriaceae bacterium
AGTCAAATTTCGTGCCATTGGTGCCCGGGTTGTAGAACACGTTGACCAAAAGGTGGTCTGGCCGATTCCCGAGGATTTCTACATCTATCTCCTGTCGGGGCGAGTCGCGATGGAGAAAGAAACCGGTCACTAGGCCCGGGACATTGGTGGCTTGTAGCATCGCCTCGAACCGTCCGAACAGAAAATTGGCGCGACTTGAGATCGCGGCCGCGCTGAGATTCCGAACCCCGAGTGGCTCCTCGATAGAACGAGAGGGGGCGCGCTTCTTAGCTGAATCCGAGGACCAGGGCCTTTCCGGTACCCAGGGAGCCAGCGATGCCCCTCAAAAGGAGATGCCGATGCAGGAGAAGATCACTCGGAGCACACATCTTACTTATTGCGGGTTGGAAGGAACTTCGAGGAAAGGTTTGTTCGATTTCGGAGCAGCACCAAGGCAACGCCTGGCGGGCGCTCTCCCCAAAAGGGAACACAGCCTCCGGACTTACGAGTGGCGATGCCACCGATGCAGCAGAGGTCCGCAGCGATGCCATACATTTTCCACGGCGAGATCAGCAACGAGCGCGACCCCAATCGCGAGGAAGGGCACAATCGCAAAGCCAACCAACGCAAGAACGGGTACGAACAGGTCCATGGCTCACCCCCGGACGCCTGGCTTGGCTGACGTCCGTGTTTCATAGTGCATGCCAAGGGCCACTGGCAAAGCACAAGAAAATAAGGCGCTCCAGGGGACGCGTTCCGGCCTGGCCCGCGCATAAAGCCCCATATGGTGGGTGATAGCGCCCTCACTCGAATCTCCGCAGGCTAAGCGCGGCCATCCTCAATGGTCCTTGGAATGGTCCTTGTTGCGGCGGTATCCGATAGAGTGCCGAAAATCTCACGGGGAGAATCGCTCAACATTTGCTCTTCGGTATATCTGAACTGTCGAAGGATCGATGACCCGGATCGCCTTCGACTGCCGCTCGAACCCGTCACCGCGTACTTGCCGCCCGGTGTTCCAGATCAGTGGCATCTCGCCGGGTCTCTGCAATACTTTGCAATCTTCATAACTGTGAAGGCCGCTCACATCGCGATACTTTGCATATAGAATGATAGTCAAGTACTGTCGCCCATCTTGAAACGCCTGCACATCCTCTGTTGAGAACGTCCTTGAGTCAATAGTTGTCCAACGAAGATCGCGGGGGAAGAGGTCAAAGTCGGTCTTCGCCTCAGCTGCCCTCTTCAGGGTTTTGAAACCCGCCCCGATCTGTTCGTCGATAGGCCGACCCGCATCCAACACTAGCACCTCTGCGTGCCACACAGCGCGGCGAGCAACCGCAGGCCCCGAATTCGTGAATGTTACATTAAAGCTCGTTTTTTCATCAGCCACAAAGGCCAATGGCCTATGGTTTTGCAGCTCGATCGCTGACGGGCGCACGAACGTAGCTGGATCACGATCTATGCCCCAGAATCCCCATGCGCTAAGTGCGAGACTGCTGCCTGCGAGTAACAGGAACAGAAGTAGTTGTGTGCGAGTGAGGGTTACCGCTCTCTGTGCGTGTCCTTTCTTCATCGAACGCAGTAATTGCAAAAGCTGTGCGAACATTCCTATGAACGGAGAGTCGGGCGATCCCTGCCTGAGATGGCGCCCGGGTGGCGATGCGGTCCGTGACTGAGAGTGACCAGCCACCAGCAAGCCACACGTGGACTGACCCCCGAACTTGAGACACTCGAAGTTTACACACTTTGCAGGGAAAGGAACTGCGAGTGGCAAAGAAACGAGTGGGTGGCTATCAGCGACACACGCCTCAATTCCGGAAGATGGCGGTGGAGCGGCTGAAAAGCTGCGACAACGTCTTGGCTTTGGCCGAGGAGCTAGGAGTGCATCGGCGGCTGCTGTATAACTGGCGGGATCGGTTGGAACCGATCGACGACGGCCAAGCGCCGCCGGAAATCGGCAAAGAGCGTAAACTCCGACGGCAGGTCGCACAGTTGAAGCGGCTGGTGGCGGATAAAACCTTGGAAGCCGATTTTTTCAAAGGTGCCTTGCAAAAAGTCGCGGCTCGACGCCAGAGCAACAACAAAGCTGGCGAGACGGCATCTACGACCAAATCCGGGAGTTGATGTCGATGCAAGGCAACCTGAGCATCGGGCGGATGTGTCAACTGGCGGGCGTGAGCCGCGCAAGCTTTTACCGGTCGCTGGCGGTGCGCGAGCCGATTGAGGAAAACATGGAAGTGCGGTCGGCGATTCAGCGCATCTTCGCCGAACACAAGCGGCGCTACGGCTACCGGCGCGTCTCCAAAGAGCTGCGTCGCGGAGGAATGCTGGTGAATCGCAAGCGGGTACAGCGGCTGATGCGCCAGGACAACTTGCTGGCCGTGCAGCCGAAGGCATTCGTGGTCACCACAGATTCCCATCACGACTTGGAAGTCTATCTAAATCTGGCCAGCCGGATGAAGCTCACCGGCATCAACCAGCTTTGGGTGGCCGACATCACTTACATCCGGCTACACCACGAGTGGGTGTTTCTGGCAGTGATTCTGGATGCGTTCTCGCG
>CAZCWX010000178.1:0-17604 GCA_964502465.1 uncultured Enterobacteriaceae bacterium
GGAAGGAATCGAACAAATGCACCAAGGCCAGACTGCCTGGGAAGCAACGAGGACAGAGGGAGGACGGCCGTACAATCTTGCCCTACTAGCAGAGGCGTACGGAAAAGTGGGGCAGATAGAGACAGGACTGAGCGTGCTGACCGAAGCGCTAGATTTTGTGGGCAAAACTGGAGAGCGTTGGTATGAAGCGGAGCTGTATCGGCTGAAGGGGGAGCTTCTATTGAATGCAGAACGCGGAATGCGGAACGTGGAATCTAACACCCAACCCCCTACACCCGACACCCTGGAGGAGGCGGAGAGGTGTTTCTGGAAGGCCATCGAGATTGCGCGCAAGCAACAGGCGAAGTCCCTGGAGTTACGGGCGACGGTGAGTTTGGCGCGGCTGTGGCAACGACAAGGTAAGAAGAAGCAGGCTCGTAAAATGCTAGCGGAGATCTACAACTGGTTTACCGAAGGGTTTGATACGAAAGACTTGCAAGAGGCCAAGGCGCTGCTGAAGGAGTTGTCATAAGCCGGTGACCAATCCCTGCCGGATATGGACAGATAGCTTAAGGTGGGCATCCAGGGGCTTCCTCTGTATGCGGTAAATGCAATCGCAATTCGCTCTAGATTATAAGGTTTGTGCGCTGGTTACGCCGCCGCGTCCTCGGGCGTGTCCCGCAAGACCATCAGTTTACTTGCAGCAATTGGCAGCAGCGCATAGGCGCGCCCATCCGGTCCAGCGAATTCCACCTCAACCGTGTTGCCATCGTAGGTCATCACCACTGTCCCGATTTGGCCGCGACGCAAGCGGAGCGGTTGACCTGTCTCAAAATGCTGGACTGGCAGGTCTTCCAGCAAAGCGACCACATCGTGCAGGTGAATGTCGCTGTCCATAGGTCACACGATATAGCAAGTTGTCAGTCGAGGGAAGTCTTCCCCGTGGCGAATAATCCACGCGCTTAATACGGTCGCAGTCCCTTTCGTCGTCGTCAGAGCAAAACGGAGGACATAGACCTCACCAAAGCCATTGTCTCTTCTCGGTTCAACTTGGTCAGCATTGGCTGCAGCATCAAGCAGGGCATCGCGCAAGACATCAGCGTTGGCAAGTGTGATGCCGAGCACAGAGTCGAATACTCACGCTTTGTTTCTACCGTCACGATGTAGAGGGTTGAGGGTGTAGTCCTCCAGTTTCGTGCCGAGGTCCGCACGCCCACCGTTGGGAAGTTTCATGGCGCATACGTTTCAGAAAATCTGTGAGCGGATCGTAACTTTCGCCATTGGGTGCTCCTTCTCCACCCACCTTTTTCCAAAGGAGAAGGATTAGGCAATTCACTGTTTAGCTTAGAGGTTCGTATCTTCATAGATCCCTTGCCCTCTTCTTCGGATGAGGATATGCACAGAACCCATTATTTTGACTCGCTAACCGCTGATTGCTGAAAGCCAAGAGCTGAAACAATGAAAATCCTCGTTATGGGTACAGGAGCCGTGGGAAGTTTCTACGGCGGCAAGCTGGCATACGCTGGACATGAGGTGACGTTCATCGCACGCGGTGAGATCTTGCATGCGCTCAAGCAAAACGGGTTGACAATGAAAAGCCTCCATGGTGATTTCCATCTTTCACGGGTGCATGTCACCGATCAGCCACAAGAAGTGAAAGAGTGCGACCTCGTACTTGTGTGTGTAAAGTCATACGACACAGCAGCCGCCACCTCTCTCCTGCGTTCGGTCGTCGGACCTGACACTATTCTTCTTTCCCTACAGAACGGCGTGGAAAATGAAGAATTGCTCGCCCGAGAGCTGGGCTCCTCACAGGTCATGGGCGGAATGGCGTACATCGGAGCTGAGTTGGTGAGCCCAGGAGTCGTCGTCCATTCAGCTGCTGGTCACATTGTCTTTGGCGAACGTGATGGTCAACAGACACCACGGGCGGAACGTGTAGAGCAGATCTTCCGTGAGGCTGGCATACAAGCCCAGCTTTCTCCTCATATTACTGTTGTCCTCTGGGATAAACTCGTCTGGAATGTCGCGTTCAACGCAATTACGACATTGACCCGTAGCACTGTCGGTGAGGTCCTTGCTCATCCCCGCACACGTGCGTTGGTCCGCGATACCATGCTTGAGGTGATTGCTGTCGCCCAAGCGCAGGGGTTAGACGTGAAAGAATCACGTGCAGATGAACATATCGCAGGGAGTGAACATCCGCCCTTGAGTACGTTTGCCACCTCGATGTCTCAAGACCTGGCTCGCGGGAAACGCTTGGAATATGACGCGTTGAATGGTGCGGTGGTACGGTACGGAGAACGTCTTGAGGTTCTTGTACCGATCAATCGGACGTTGCACCAGTTGCTTGCGCGGCTTGATCCGGCAAGTCGTGCCATTTTCTGATGCCCCCTCTCCCTAGCCCTCTCCCGCCAGGGGAGAGGGGACTCACAAACCGATTGCTTTACCCTTTTGGTTGCCAGTCTTTATCACTCCGGCTCGGTATAAAAAGATCTCCCCGCACGAAGGTGTTTTCACGCCACGACGTTAGAACCAAGGATAGGTGGCCCGTTGTGCAAGGTGAGAGGATAGCGTAGGAAGGTGTACCGACCCTGTATCAAGGAGGAGACGAATTATGCAACCGCGCGGTTTTCGCAGCAGCATCACCACCCAGGGACGACGCATGGCCGGAGCCCGGTCTCTCTGGCGTGCCACAGGCATGAAAACAGAGGACTTCCGCAAGCCGATAATCGCCATTGCCAATTCCTTTACGCAGTTTGTGCCTGGTCATGTCCACCTGCACGAGATTGGTCAGCAAGTAAAAGCTGTCATTGATGCTCATGGAGGCTATGGCGTGGAATTTAACACCATCGCTGTGGACGATGGCATCGCCATGGGACATGATGGTATGCTCTATTCCTTGCCCAGCCGCGAACTGATCGCAGACAGTGTGGAGTACATGGTCCAGGCCCATGTGGCCGACGCCATGATTTGCATCTCGAACTGTGACAAGATTACTCCGGGGATGTTGCTTGCCGCCATGCGCCTTAATATCCCGACGATTTTTGTCTCTGGTGGACCCATGGAAGCAGGCAAAACCGAGTTGTCCACCGGTCTGGCGAAGCTTGATTTGGTTGATGCCATGATCGGCGCGGGCAATGACGCGCTCAGTGATGAAGATGTGCAGAAGATGGAAGAAGCAGCCTGCCCAACCTGCGGCTCGTGTTCTGGCATGTTTACCGCTAACAGCATGAATTGTCTCAATGAAGCGATTGGTCTGGCCCTGCCAGGCAATGGAACGATCCTGGCTACCCACGCCCTGCGTTGGCAACTCTTCGAGCGAGCAGCCACGCGCATCGTCGAGATGGCCAAAGCTTACTATCTCGAAGGAGATGAATCGATCCTGCCACGGAGTATTGCGACCTTTGCCGCGTTTGAGAACGCGATGACGTTGGATATTGCGATGGGCGGCTCAACCAATACCGTCCTCCACCTGCTCGCCGCTGCGCAAGAGGCTGGAGTCAATTTCACGATGAAGGATATCGACCGGCTCTCACGCCAGGTACCGTGTATCTGCAAACTTGCTCCCGCCTCCAACCGGTACCACATCGAAGACTGTGCGCGGGCTGGTGGCATTCCGACGATCCTCGGAGAATTAGAACGAGCAGGGAAGATTCACACGAACGCTCTGACCGTGACAAGTGAAACCATTGGGGAGATGATTGAGAAGAATGACATCCGCCGAGAGCCCCTCGATAAATTCGCCCGACAACGGAGCCTGGCCGCCCCAGGCAATGTGCGCACCAAAGAGGCGTTCTCACAAAACAAATCTTACGATACTCCAGACCGCGATGCGATCAATGGCTGTATCCGCGCGACGGAGTTCGCCTATAACCAGGACGGGGGGCTGGCGGTCCTCTACGGCAATATTGCTGAGGAGGGATGTATTGTCAAAACTGCTGGGGTAGACGAGTCGATCTGGGTAATGGAAGGTCCGGCTCGCATCTTTGAGTCCCAAGAAGAGGCGTGCGAAGGAATTCTCGGGAATCGACTCAAGCCGGGCGATGTGGTGGTGATCCGCTATGAAGGTCCCCGAGGCGGACCGGGCATGCAAGAGATGTTGTACCCCACCTCCTACATCAAAGCAAAACAGCTCGGCACAAGGTGTGCGCTCTTGACCGACGGACGCTTTAGTGGTGGAACCAGTGGGCTATCGATTGGCCATGTGTCACCTGAGGCAGCAGAAGGTGGAGCGATTGCCTTGATTGAAGAAGGCGACATCGTTCGTATTGATATTCCCAATCGTTCGATCAATGTGTTGGTGTCTGACGAACAATTGGCTGAGCGAAGAAAACGAATGGAAGCCCAAGGTCCACATGCTTATCAACCGCTCAAGCGCCAACGCCCGGTTTCAGCCGCCCTGCGCGCGTATGCAGCACTCACTACCAGTGCTGCTCGGGGCGCAGTCCGGGATATCACCCAGGTGGAGCGAGGGAGATAGGATAGGTATATCCTTCGTCATGAAATCCCCCCTGCCTCCCTTTACCAAAGGGGGGCAGCGCAAAGCGCAGGGGAATTTAGGACTGTGAGACAAAACCCTTAGACGAAGCTTGAGGAGCATGTCATTGCGAGGAGCCAGAGGCGACGAAGCAATCGCTGTTTTCGGGCAAAGATTGCTTCGCTCCGCTCGCAGTGACAGTAGTGAACATCTGACCAACCAAGAGAGTTTTGTCTCGTAATCCTCAGTGAGTGTAGCGTGCGCTATGCGCACGTCTGTTGCTGATTTAGCACCGTGCCATCACCTGCTCGGCAAAGTCTTTGAACACCTTGCGAGCAGAGGCCATTGGCGGGAGCAGCGTCATTTCTTTGAGCCCTGCCTTCTCTGCCGTGCGAACCTGAGCAAGAATCTCGTCCGGCTCACCAACGAGGCATGATCCTTTGATTGTCTCGGGGGTTATGAAGCGGCGCTCTTCGGGCATCAAGAAGGTACAATGTCCATTGTGAATTTGCTGATAACGCTTCTCCTTGGGTGTCTCCATTTTGTCTACATACGAACAGTACTCTTCCCAGATGTGTTTCAAGTGTGGGGGCACCACCTCTTCACTCCGTGTCTGTGTGTAAATCTCGTACACATAATGCATGATACACGCGACCATTGAGCCACATTCGTCGATGACACGATCTGCGTTTACCGGCTCCCCTGGTCTGAGGACCACAACCGTGGTGAAGGTTGCGGTATGGAAATTTACTGGAAATACACGACCCGCTTTCTCGGCTCCCTCTTGCGCCAAGCGCAGGTGATAGGTCTGCAAGGCATCAGGTGGGTCTCCAAAGAACACCAGCCCGTCGCCATACTCTCCAGCGGCCTTGAGGACACGGGGATTATTCCCTGCCACATAAATGGGAATGGGGTCACTCACGTTGATAAACCCAAGATCGAGGTGGAGGAACCGGATATCACGGGTTTCACCGTTATAGGTGTACTCCACCTCTTCGCCCTGAAGCAGAGCGCGGACGACACGAAGATATTCGCGGAAATCACGGATCTTCATCGGCCCCATGCCCATCACCCGCATGGCGGTATGGCCAGTCCCGACCCCCAGGAAAACTCGACCTGGGGCAATACGATTGATCGACGCGATAGAATGCGCGGTGACTGGGGCGATTCTCGTTCCAGGAATGGCAACGCCAGTGCCCAGTCGAATCCGTGACGTGTTTTGTGCGGCAAGTGCCAAGGTGGCGTAACAATCTGACCAGATCATTTGCGAGTCAGGTACCCAGGCACGATCGTAGCCCAGGTCTTCGGCGTATTTGATCAGTTGCCAATCATCGATTTTGGTAGCGACACAGATACCAAACTGCATATTTTTCCCTCCTGTGGTGTTTGTGAGGGCTTTGCATAGCAGAACACCCAGGAAGGGGGAAGAGAACCCAACGGCTGCTCTCCGTCAAATTTCCGTTAAATTCATGTAATGAGCCTGGCTCGCCTATGGCAACAGCAGGGTAAGAAAGAAGACGCTCGGCAGATACTGGCAGAGATCTACGGTTGGTTCACCGAAGGGTTTGAGACGAAGGATCTGCAGGAGACCAGGGCGCTACTGGATGAATTATCCTGAAACAATCTCTTCTGATTCAGTTTCTTTACTGTTTAGTGAGAGGTCATTTTCCAAAGAAGCACGACAAGTCCCACCGCCATCGTCGTCACACCGAGAAAGGCAAACCACTCTACTGAGCTCATCGGATTTCTCCAATCTGGCTGATGAGTGTCCGTATTCGTCTATCTTGTCGCCAGCCAATAATCATCAGTGCTATGGTAACGGCAATCCCTAATACGCACAAGAGGAAACGGAATGGAGAAAGGTCCCCCAATAGCAGGCTTACTGTGCCGCCGATGGTAGCCACCGCGATCAGCAAAATGGCTCTTAGCAATTCTGTCTCATACTTGATCTGTTCTCTCAGTTGCTCTCTGTCCGCCATGCCCCTTGTTACTCTTCCAAGGTATCGACCACCTCACGCTGAAACAGACAACGATGGCGTCTATTTACGAAGCCCAGCCTGACGCATCAGCGGCAGTACTTTCTCGCCAAAGTAGGGCAGTTCCTCGTTATAATCGTGCCACAGGAGCGCGACTCCCTCGATACCAATGCGGGAGAGCTTGAGCATCTCATCGACCACCTGTTCAGGAGAACCAACAATCGCATGTCCACCCCAGCCGGCAATCCACCGCGACGCGAACTGTCTGAGTTGGTCGCCAAATGATTCACTCTCAATTCCTATGGTGCGCATGATGTTCGCTGCGGCTTCCCAGTCCCCTTTCTCAAGAATGTAGTCGAACATCTGCTTCGCTTCCCGCTCAGTATCGCGACAAAGAATAAAAGCATAGGACATCACACCAATCTCGCGCCCATACGTGTGAGCGCGGCGCCGCACATCAGTCGCCACAGCTTGCGTATTCTCCCAGGTATCCATGGTGACAAAATTAAAGTCGACCGCACGCGCCGAGAAGTCTCGTCCTGCCGGTGAAGCGCCAGCATTGACCAACACCGGATAGGGCTGTTGGATGGGCTTGGGCAGTAAATAGCCGTCTTTAATCCGAAAGAACTCTCCCTCATGATCAAAATGCTGCTCGGTCCATAACCGCTTCATCACCTGTACCCATTCTGCGGCATACTGGTAGCGCTCATCATGCGCCATTTGTGGTGCACCAAACATTTCGATCTCGCCGGCATACCATCCGCAGACAATATTCAGGCCCCAGCGTCCGTTGGAGATATGGTCTATAGTGGCCCCCTGCTTGGCAGCGACAATCGGGTGCATGGTTGGCACATGGGACGTGGCAAACACCATGATGTTGTTCGTCTGTGTCGCCAGCGCGGTTGCCCAGGTGAAGACTTCCATGCAGTCGCCATTGTAGTCCGTCACCCCGCCAAAGCCTTTCCAGCGGGCAAAAGGAATGATCAGCTCAAAGCCCAAGGCATCAGCTTTCTTGGCGATCTCGACGTTGTGCTGGTAGGTAGGTCTGAAGGTCGTCTCCGCCAACGTCATAGTCCCCCCATAACTGACATTTGTGCCAAAGACCCCGAGTTTCATCTTGTTCTCGTTATAGAGAGGAACGTGCCGACGTCGGTATTCTTGTAACGCTGTCGCGTTCATGCCTGCTTCTCCTCAAGGTCTGAACAATTTAGCCGTTTTTCCCAAAGAGCTGGGAGAGAAACTGATACGCCAGCGTATAGCCCTGAGGGCTCTCGCTCAGCCGTGGACCAGCAATGTTCAATATGGCAATGGGGTGACTGTTTAACCACTGCCGTGCCGAAGTCGTATCGATGTCCTGTGCCAGGTCGACGACATGATATGGTTTCTCATGACACTGTGCACACGCGATAGTGTATGCCGTGCCACCGGTTGGAACACCCGTCGTGAGAATGAGCGTGCCGTCACTGTCGATCACGTTCTTCTTCGTGCGTGCTGCATACACAGAGCTGTCCATCTCTTGTAGGGGATATTCCTCAGGAATGCATCCATCTTCAGCCAAGCGCCCTTTTGGACACCACCCGCCACGGTCAATCTTGAGGTTATGCGCCACATCCAGGGCAGCACGATCAATTCCAGTTTGTCCACCAGAAATAATCTTGCTGAGCCGCATTTTGGAAGAAAGAGGATTGCTATCCCAATGCCAAAAACGACTCTTTCGCGAGCGAAATAGAGGCCGAGGGGAAGACGCCCATCAAGACCGTGCCAATTGCAGCGATGAGGATGGCAACGGCGAGAGCCGGGCGCCCAGAAAGGACCTCAATCGTTTTCTCGCCTTCGTACATGTACATGTTGACCACGACGCGGATGTAGTAATACGCTGATACTACGCTGTTTAGTACCCCAATCACTGCCAGCCAAATGTAACCGGCTTTGACCGCCGCACTGAAAATATAGAACTTCCCGGTAAACCCGACCAACGGTGGCACCCCGGTGAGCGACAGCATAAAGAGCGTCATGGCCAGGCCGAGCGCCGGGTAACGAAACCCCAGACCCGCATAGTCGCTGAACTCTTCATTTGGTTCTCCTTTGCGTCCCACAGCCAGCACCACACCGAATGCACCGAGATTCATCAATCCATAGGCCACTAAATAGTACATCAGCGCCGCGCCGCCTAAATCCTTCCCTGCGACCATCGCAACCAGGAGATAGCCGGCATGGGCGATACTAGAATACGCTAACATGCGTTTGATATTGCGCTGGACCAGTGCGGTGACATTGCCGACCGTCATGGTCAGCACAGCGATTATCCACAAGATGCCTTGCCACTCGGCGTGAATTGCTCCCAGGGTGTGCAAGAAGACCCGGGCAAAAGCGGCAAACGCCGCAGCCTTCACTCCCACAGCCATGAAAGCGGTGATCGTTGTCGGCGCTCCTTCATACACGTCGGGCGCCCACACGTGAAATGGCACCGCAGCGACTTTGAAGCCAAAGCCGACAATCAGTAAGGCCACACCGATGAGCAGGAGAGGCGAAGCACCGTGGGCACTGACATGCGCGGCAATCTTGCCAAGTTGGACACTCCCTGTGGCACCATACATCAAGGCAATACCGTAGAGAAAAAACCCACTGGCAAAAGCGCCGAGCAAAAAGTATTTGAGCGCGGCTTCACTCGATCGCAGCCGTTTCAGCCAAATGCCAGCCAACACATACACCGCGATCGACATCGTTTCTAAGCCGAGGAAGATCACGATCAGGTCGGTCGCTGCCGCCATCACCACCATCCCGACCGTTGCAAACAGGATCAGGGCATAGTACTCACCGGGATGGATGTCTGCCACGTCCAAATAGTGCACAGACATCAGTATCGTCATTCCGCCGACGAGACAGAAGATCAGGTTGAAAAACAAGGCATAGGAATCCAGCGCCAGCATATCGTTGAAGGCACTCTCATTGCGTCCCCACAGGAGAAACGACACCACACCCGCGGCAATTAATCCAGTCAAGCCTAACCAGGCGAGGAGACGACGTTCCTCATCTTTCATCCACAGGTCCCAAAAAAGCACCAGCATCCCAGTGATGGTCAGGATGAGACCTGGGAGCAACGAGAACCAGTTGATCGGGGGTAGGGTAATCATAGGAACAGCTTTCAGCCTTTACCGTTCAGTTGTCAGTTCGGAGGCGAGGGCTCTTGCAGGAGTCTGCGCGTCAGACCTCCCCTCACTGAGTTTTTCTCCTCGAAGGAGAGAAAACTCAGCGGTGTGGACCGTCTCTTCGCTGCCAGACGCTTGGGCATGGTGCACTTGCTGTACGACCTTCACTCTTGCCAGGGTTGCTTCGATCGATTTTTCCATACGGCTGAGCAGCGGGTTGGGATAGAGTCCCATCACCAGCATCAGGGCCAGGAGCGGCGCGAAGATCACTATTTCCCGGCGCGAGAGGTCGGTCAGCTTCTTATTTTCTTCATGCTTCAAGGGACCAAACATCATCCGCTGGTACATCCACAGCATGTACACGGCACCCAACACGACCCCAGACACGGCAAAAACCCCCGCCCAGACGTTCGCCCCAAAGGTGCCGAGCAAGATGAGGAACTCGCCGACAAACCCATTAAGACCAGGCAGACCAATTGAAGATAGCATGACGACCAGGAACACTGAGGCGTAGATCGGCATCTGCTTCCACAGTCCGCCATACTCGCTAATCAACCGGGTGTGGCGACGCTCGTACACCACGCCCACCAATAAGAACAGGGCGCCAGTAGACACACCATGACCGAGCATCTGATAGATGGCACCGGCAACGCCCTGCACATCAAAGGCGAACAGGCCAAGCATGACGAAACCCAAATGGCTGACCGAAGAATAGGCGACCAGTTTCTTCAGGTCCGGCTGCACCATCGCCACCAGCGCACCATAGATAATACCAATGACTGCCAGCGCCATAATCACTGGCACTGCGGCATGCGCCGCTTCTGGAAACAATGGGATGGCAAACCGCAGAAACCCGTAGGTGCCCATTTTCAGCAGCACTCCGGCCAGGATTACTGATCCCCCGGTAGGTGCTTCAACGTGCGCATCCGGCAACCAGGTATGAAAAGGAAAGAGAGGCACTTTAATCGCAAACGACAAAGCAAAGGCGGCAAACAACCAGGTCTGAGCCTCTGGCGGAATCTGCAGCTTGTAGAGCTGTAACAAGTTAAAAGTGACTGCGCCCTGCTGAGCATTATGCAGATACGCCAGGTACAAAATTGCCACCAGCATCAGCAAACTGCCAACCATGGTGTAGAGCAGAAATTTGATCGCAGCGTAAATCCGCTGTGGCCCACCCCAGACCCCAATGAGAAAATACATGGGAATGAGCATCACTTCCCAAAAAACATAGAAGAGAAACAGGTCGATGGCGACAAACGCGCCTAACATGCCGGTTTCGAGTAAGAGAAAAAAGAACAGATACTCTTTGACCCGTTTGTTGATATTGTCCCACGAGGACAGGATGACGAGCGGCACTAGCAGGGTCGTGAGGAGGACAAGAAACAGGTTAATCCCATCGATCCCCACATGATACTGAATGCCAAAATCTTCGATCCACGATACCCGCTCGACGAATTGAAAATCCGCTGTCCCGCTGTTGAATTTCACGAACAGCATGAGCGAGAGCAGAAATGTCAGCAGCGACGCCCCCAACGCGACACGGCGCGCGCTTTCCTCCTCTTCTCTGGGAATGAAAAGCAGAATGAGGGCTGCCAAGAATGGCGTAAAAACAACGGCGCTTACCATAGGTAGTATCCCAGAATCACCATCGCTCCGATCAAACACGACAGGGCGTAGCTCTGGACATTCCCGGTCTGCCACAAGCGGAAGAGCAGGCCATTCGCCTGCACCGTCTGCGCAGTCCCGTTCACCGTCCCGTCGATGACCAGTGTATCCCAGACCTGCCACAGCCAGGTAGACGCAGTCATCACCGGCCGTACGATAAACATGTCGTAGATCTCATCCACGTAGTATTTGTTCAGCAAAAGCTGATGCAGAGTAGAGAATTGTTGGCTCAGGCGCTCGGCCATGCCAGGGTCGCGAACGTACATCTGGTATGCCAGGCCGATACCGCCTAAGCCTGCCAGGGTGGGCAAATATTTAATGAGAAACGCGACATGCGGCTCGTGGAATGCACCGAAAACCGGACTGAGAAAAGGCACCAGGGTAAAATAACCGCCAACGAGCGAAAGGATCGCGAGTATCACCAGCGGCGTGGTCATCGATAAGGGGGATTCGTGGATATGGTGCGCGACTTCGTGGTCCGCTCGGGTCTCACCCCAAAATGTCAAAAAAAGGAGGCGAAACATATAGAAAGCCGTCATGCCGGCAGCGACCGTCCCAACCAGCCACAACAGCACCGATCCATGCGCACTCGCAAAGGTTTCTTCGAGAATGAGATCTTTGCTGAAAAAGCCCGACAGGCCTGGGAAGCCAGCAATGGCGAGACAGGCGACCAAAAAGGTCCCATAGGTGGTCGGCATTTTGTTCTTCAGACCGCCCATTTTGCGGATGTCCTGTTCATCGCTCATCCCGTGAATGACACTCCCAGCTCCCAGGAAGAGCAGCGCTTTAAAGAAAGCATGGGTCATGAGGTGAAACACCCCTGCTGAATACGCGCCAACGCCAAGGGCAAGAAACATATAGCCGAGCTGACTCACTGTTGAGTACGCAAGCACCTTCTTGATGTCCGTTTGTACGAGCGCGATGGTTGCGGCGAAGAAAGCGGTGCCTGCACCAATGACTGCCACCACCGCCAAGGCGACTGAAGCCATCGAGTAGAGAAAGTGCAGTCGAGCAATCAGGTAGATACCGGCAGTGACCATGGTGGCAGCATGAATCAGTGCACTGACTGGCGTCGGGCCAGCCATCGCATCGGGAAGCCACACATAGAGAGGAATCTGCGCCGACTTTCCAGTCGCCCCAACAAACAAGAGCAAACAAATCGCTGTTACAGTCCCAACCGAAAGCACAGCGGCGTTCGCCTGGATTTCACTGAACGACAGGGTCCAGGTCCCGTTCGCTCCTACACTCCAAAACAGCAGAAAAAGACCGAGCAAGAACCCAGCATCACCAATGCGGTTGACAATAAAGGCTTTCTTGCCAGCACTGGCTTTTTCTTCATCGGTATACCAAAAGCCGATCAGCAGATAAGAACACAGTCCCACCCCTTCCCAACCGACGAACAGGAGCAGCAGGTTCTCACCTAGCACCAACAACAGCATCGAGGCAGTGAATAAGTTCAGATAGGCGAAATAACGCGCGACGTCTTCATCGTGCGCCATGTATCCAGTCGAATAGACGTGGATGAGAAACCCTACCCCCGTCACAATCAAGATCATGGTCGCCGAGAGTGGATCAACCCGGAAGGCAACATCAACATGAAGGGTCCCAATAGTAATCCAGGAATACACCGTATCGACCAGCGCCCCTCCAGACGGCAACTGCAGGAAAGCGATAAACGAAAACAGAAACGATAGCAGGACGACGCCTGAGGACACCAGGTTGACAGCCTTGCGTCCGAAACGCGGACCGAAAAAGATGTTAAAGAGGACACCAAGAAGAGGAAAGAGAACGATAAACCGCAGATAAGAAACAGCGTGTACCGTCTGGACTGCAACGTGCGAATGTTCCATGGTTACCAGCGCATCAAGTTCAGTTCGTCAGCGTTCACTGTTTCCCTGCCACGAAAGACTAACAAGATAATCGCCAGTCCTACTGCCGCTTCTGCCGCCGCGACAGCCATGACAAAGAACACGATCAACTGCCCGTCCATCGAGCCAAAGTGCCGGGCCAGGGCCACGAAGGACAGATTCACGGCGTTCAGCATGAGTTCAATGGCCATGAAAATGATGATGGTGTTGCGTCGCAGCAACACGCCCATCACACCGATAGTGAAGAGCATGCCACTCAGAATAAGGTGATAACTAATGGGAACCATAGTGAAATCTTCGCTGAATGTCCCTTGGGTTCATAGAGTCGGTTGGGTCTATAGAGTCAATGCTCGAAATCCTCTCAACAATCAGCTTTACAGGCTTTACAGACTCAATCGACTCAACAGATTCAAGAGACCCAACCGACTGTTTTAGTGTTGCCGCTTCGCCAGCACCACCGCGCCGACCATCGCCACCAGCAAGAGAATCGACGTAATCTCAAACGGGAGTAAGAAATCAGTGAACAATCGCTCGCCTATAGCGCTGACCGTTCCGAACCCCTCAGGAAGTGACTGGTCAGGTTCAGTACCGACCGGCAACCGGCGTAACAGGAGAAACAGTTCGATTGCTAACACCCCACCACCAAAGAGCGCAGCAAGACGGAGTCCCTTGCGTTGCCGTTCACCCACCTCGGTCTGCAAGTTCAGCAGCATGATCACGAACAAAAAGAGCACCACAATCGCGCCAGCATAGACAATAATCTGCAGCACGGCGATCAGGTGCGCTTCGAGAAACAGAAAATAGACGGCCAGGAGAAACAATGCCAAGACCAGGTACAGCGCGCTATACACCGGATTCGGATGCAGAATGACCATGGCCGCCACAAAAATCAGCGGTACGGCAAGAGCAAAAAAAGTGACGTAATCCATAAATTACTTGGCACTCTGGAAAAGAAGAATGACAAATGCCGTGATCATGACATTGACCAGCGCCACAGGCAGCAGTCCTTTCCAGCCTAAATTCATTAACTGATCGTAGCGGAACCGTGGTAATGTCCAACGAATCATGATCTGCAGCCAGCAGAAGAACACCACCTTGACCGTGAAAGCGCCAACTTGCAGGAGAGCAACCAGGAGGGACGGCAAGGGCAGCATGCCACCCCAGGGAAAATGAAAGCCATCACGCAGCAGAAATGGCACCTGCCATCCGCCAAAGAACAACGTGGTTACTAAACCAGCAACAATAATCGATTCGACAAAGTCCACCAACATAAAAGCGGCCTGTTTGGCGCCAGAATACTCGGTGAAGAACCCAGTAATGAGTTCAGATTCCGCCTCCGGCAGGTCAAACGGCACACGCTTGCTCTCCGCAATCCCGGCAGCCATGAAAATGAAAAAAGCCAGCGGCTGGTAGAGGATGCCCCAGGCAGGAATCCAGCCACCAATCAGATGTCCCTGGGCACGAGCAATCTCCTGCAGATCGAGTGAGCCAAAGGTCAGGACAACACCAATCAACGAGAGACCCATGGCGATCTCATAGGAAATCATTTGCGCCGAACCGCGGATTCCGCCGAGCAACGCCCAACGGTTGTTCGACGACCACCCTGCGAGAACTACGCCATACACACCGAGCGACGTCATCGCCAGAATGTACAGCAGGCCGACATTGAGGTTTGCGGCTTGCAGGTTGATCGTCCGGTCACCAATAATCAACACGTCCCCAAAGGGAATCACAATGAAGGCCACAAGAGCTGGCACAACAGCAAGAGCCGGTGCGATGGTATGTAAGAACTTATCCGCTCCCGGAGGAACGAAATCTTCCTTGGTAAATAACTTGATTGGATCGGCAATCAGCGTGTTGACGATTCCCAAATTGAAGGGCAACTTTCCAAAGATTGACGCCCGGTTCGCACCGATGCGGTCCTGGAGGAGCGCACTCCCCTTGCGTTCAACCCATAAGAGCAGAGCGCCAAGGTTGAGTACCATCAGGAGCACCATCAGGGTGAAGAAGAAAGTAATCGCAAAATCTACCATAGTCTGTACAGATTACGGTCCACAGGCGAGCATCTCACAATTAGCTTTCTGCTCGCTTCGCCAAGTCGTCAACCAACCGCACCGCGCTGTCCAGAGTGAGGTTTTCGTAATAATCTCCGTTGCTCACTTGTAAGACCGGAGCAGTTCCACAGGACCCCAGACATTCCACCTCACTCAGGGAGAATTTTTTGTCCGAGGTTGTTTCTCCCGGCCGGATACTCAGCTTCTTTTCCAAGCACGCTACGATCTGCTCTGCTCCCAGTAATGTGCACGACAGGTTCGTACACACCTGCAGATGGAACTGCCCCATCGGCTCCTTATCAAACATCGTGTAAAATGATGCGACGGCAGCCACATAGGCAGGCGAGAGGTCAAGGAGTTGAGCGATGTACTCCATCACGTCTGGGCTCAGGTAGCCGAACTCTTCCTGAGCAAGCCAGAAGGTTGGCAGAATCGCCGCTCGCTTGGTCGGATAGTGCGTCAGCACTTCTGCAAACTGTTTATAGGTCTCGGCTGAAAATTGTACTGGCATAAGTGCATAAAGTAGGCTAGAGGCTAAAGGCTTCAGGCTCTAGGGAAAATTTCCTTTTCTGCATTGGTCCCTTTAGCCTTTCGCCTATGGCCTGTAGCCTGTCTGTCGTTCTCTACCGGTCGCATTCTCCACCAATCATATTGATCATGCCAAAGGTGGTAATAATGTCAGAAATCAGGCAGCCCTTCAGCATCTGGCCGAGCGCAGCCATGCCAAAGAAGCACGGGGGTCGTACACGCACCCGATAGGGGCGGCCACTGCCGTCGCTTACCAAATAAAACCCGAGTTCTCCGTTCGCCCCCTCCACTGGCACATAGACTTCCCCTGGAGGGATTTTGACGCCTTCAATGACCAGCTTGAAATGGTTCATCAAGCCTTCGATGTTCCCGTAGACCTCTTTCTTCGCGGGTAACATGATACGGGGGTCGTCCACCCGCACCGGCCCCGGTGGGATCTGGCCGAGCGCCTGCTCAATAATGCGCATACTCTGTTTGATTTCCTCAAAGCGCACGGTAAAACGGTCGTAATTATCTCCCTGCGTCCCGGTGGGGATATCAAAATCGATTCGATCGTAGAACAAATACGGCTGCGCCTTGCGCACATCGTACGGCACGCCAGTCGCCCGTAGGAGCGGTCCGGTGACACCGTACGAGATAATGTCTTCCTTGGGGATCGTCCCAACACCGGACATGCGATCGATGAAGATGCGATTCTTCGAAAGCAGCTTATCGCAGTCAGCGAGGATCTGCTGGAGGCTGGCAAATGCCTCTTTCACCATCCCGGCAATTCCTTCAGGAAAATCTTGTGTCACTCCGCCCACGCGGGTATAGCTGACGGTCAGACGCGCGCCAGTCACTGCAGTCACCAAGTCATACAGTGTCTCGCGCGACTCAAGCATGTAGAAAGCAGCCGAGGTCGCCCCAACCTCTTGCGCTGCCATGCCTAAACAGGTCAGATGGTCCGTGATACGCGAGATCTCACTCATGATCATGCGGATGTACTGACAGCGCTCAGGGACTGGCAATTCGAGCAGTTTTTCAGCTGCCAGGGCGAACGCCACATTGTTGATCAGAGGCGACGCATAGTTGAGCCGGTCAGCATAGGGCACCACATGGTTCCAGGTCCGTTGCTCGCACATCTTCTCGAAGCCCCGGTGCAGATAGCCGATCTCCACATCGCAGTCGAGAATTTTTTCGCCATCGAGCTTGAGATTAAACTTAATGGTGCCATGGGTCGCGGGGTGCGACGGTCCCATTTGTAGGGTCATCACTTCCGAGGTGGGATCTAATGGTTCCACAATCTGAGGTGCTGCTTCTGCCATGGCGGTTATTTCTTGTTCCAAGGGTTCGCAATCGGGTCACGCTCTTCAACAAGCGGTTGCCGCTTGCTGACTGGGTAATCTTTGCGTAGCGGATGGCCGCGAAACTCCTCATACATGAGGATGCGCCGCAGATCAGGGTGATCAACGAAGCGGATGCCAACCATATCCCAGGCCTCTCGTTCGAGCCAATTTGCACTCTTCCATAACGACGAGACCGAGGGCACAGCAGCATCGTCCTCTCTCACACGAATTTTGACTCGCAAGCGGTGGTTACGTGGTAGAGAAAAGAGGTGATAGACCACTTCAAACCGCGGCTCCCGGCCAAGGAAGTCCACTGCGGTCAGATCCGTAAGCACGTTAAAAGCAAACGCGGGGTCATCTCGCAGGGTCTGAAAAATCGACAGGGCATCTTCACGGTTGATGATAATCGTATCATTGCCATGCAGGGAGTGGTGTTCTACAATCTTCCCAGGGAAAGCCGCTTCGATGTGAGTCATGAGTCCCGTTTCAGACATCGAGTTTCCGTGGACCTCTTAGTATGCGATAAGGGATGAGCACTCTTGCAGCGTGTCGTCCTGAAAAGGAGCACACCGATCTCGAA
>CAZCWX010000179.1:0-9448 GCA_964502465.1 uncultured Enterobacteriaceae bacterium
AAGTGGGGAACAAAAGGAAATTCCATATTGAGAAAGAAGTAAAGAATTTGTAGTGGCGACTTCAGTCACCCTGCCACTCGGTAAGCGACTCAAGTCGCTACTTCACCTTGGTTATCCTATCATTGTCCGCACCACATCTGCCATCATCCGAATAAAGACCGGATGATCATTGACTGTTCCAGCGCGGATCATGTTCAGACCATGCGCTGTCGCGATCTGCCTTGCTTCAGTATCAAGATCATAGAGCACCTCAATGTGGTCACAGACAAACCCGATCGGCACGACTACCACGTCGTGCGCACCAGCGGCAGCAAGCTGTGGCAACACTGCGCCAATGTCTGGCTCTAACCACGGTGTCCGTGGGTCACCACTGCGACTCTGATAGGCAACCAACCAGCCGCTGTGTCCGAGCTTTTCAGCGACGAGACGAGCCCCTTCTGCTATTTGCTGCACATAGCGAGGCGTGCCGGGCATTGCGACCGGCACACTGTGAGCAGTAAAGATCAGAGGGACTGCAGTTCGACGCTCGTGTGGCAATGCGGCAAAAGCCTGCTGCGTGAGATTCGCCACAGCCTCGATAAACAGCGGGTGATTGTGCCAGCCTGGGGTATATGCAATTGTCGGTGCCCGTGCGCCAACGTGCTCGCGCGCCGTTGCAACATTCTCTTGATACCGTTCCCACCCTGCCTCGCTTTGCTGGGCTGACAGAATAAACCCGACAGCATGGCGAATCCCATCATCCACCATCTGTGTCAGTGTATCAGGCAGGTAGGGGTACCAGTTACGCATGCCGACATACACAGGAAGCCGTAACTCTTCTCGTGCGAGGAGTGCGTGGAGCGCACGAGCCTGGCGAAAGGTTATGTCGTTGAGCGGTGAGCGACCACCAAACAGTTCGTAGTGGTGCATCACCTCCTCGAGACGTTGTGGCGGAACAGGCCGGCCTTTCAGTACATTAGCGAGGAAAGGCCGCACGTCTTCTCGCTTCTCCGGACCACCAAAAGCAATTAACAATACCGCGTCGTATTGCATACAAATGACAAGCAAAGGAATATGAGCATTGTCTTTATCCTGACTGCTGACTGCTCACATCTCTACTCATTTCATGCACCATCTCGACCAAAGCAATGACATTCTCTACCGGCGTTTGCGGCAAGATCCCATGTCCCAAATTGAAGATATGGCCGGGTCGAGCCGCTGCTGCCACCAGCACTCGCTCGACTTGCCGACGCAACTCGTCTTGTGGAGCAAAGAGCACGACTGGATCAAGGTTGCCTTGCACTGCCCGATCAAAGCCAACCCGTTGCCAGGCGACATCGAGCTCGATCCGCCAGTCTACACCAATGACATCGCCTCCTGCCTCAGCCAACAGTTCGAGGAGACCTCCGGTGTCTGTACCAAAGTGAATCACTGGGGTTCCAGGGATGATTCCCTGCATCAATGTTTTCATGTGGGGCAGAATGAACGTACGGTAATCTGCTGGAGAAAGACAACCTACCCAAGAATCAAACAACTGCACTGCCTGTGCACCAGCAGCAATCTGGCCGTTCAGGTAGGCAATAATGACACGTACTAATCGCTCCATCAGGGCTCGCCAGGCACCGGGGTCACCGTACATCAGGCGCTTGGTTTCGATGTAGTGACGCGAACTCCCGCCTTCGATCAAATACGAAGCAACGGTAAATGGCGCACCGGAGAAGCCGATCAAGGGAATATGCACAGGCAGGGCTTCTCGTGCTCTGCGCACCGCTTCAAAAACAAAAGCGACCGTATCCCTCGGTTGGATTTCTACCAGGCGGTCCACATCTGCAGCGGAACGCACCGGGCGGTGGATCACTGGTCCATCCCCTTGCGAGAACTCCAGACCCACCCCCATGGGCTCCACAATTAAGAGAATATCGGCAAAGATGATTGCGGCATCTACGCCGAGTCGTTCCACAGCCTCAACAGTCACCTGAGCGGCTAAGTCTGGGCTCTTACACAAAGTGAGAAATGGGATTCGCTCTCGCAGCGCCCGATATTCGGGCATGTATCGACCAGCCTGGCGCATCAACCACACTGGTGTATACGGCGTCGGTTCACGACGGCAGGCTTGTAAGAAAACTGACTCTTTCATTGTGTAGCATAGTACCATTTCCCCCTTCCCCGGCGAGAGGGGGCAGGGACACTGAGCCGTACATGTCAGCAAAGTGAATGCTTTTCGCTCTGTCTCTCTCCCTCGAAGGCTATTCTCGGCCATGATATTATCGCTTCTGCAGAGGTAGAGTATCGCACTAAAAAGGAAGGAGAGATGCTCATGAGCGAAGGATGGACTCATCACGCGGCAATGGTAAATGGGTTTCGTATGCACTATGTCATCGCTGGCTCAGGCTATCCGCTGGTGTTCCTGCACGGCTGGCCGCAGAGTTGGTATGAATGGCGCAAAATTATCCCACCCTTGGCTGAACACTTTACGGTTATTGCTCCTGACCTGCGTGGACTCGGAGACTCCGAACGACCAATGATCGGATACGATAAGCGTACTCTCGCCTCTGACGTGCACGCGTTAGTACAATCCTTGGGGTTCAACAAGATTGGTCTCACCGGTCATGACTGGGGTGGCGCGGTCGCCTTTTACTTTGCCTACGATCACCCAGAGATAGTCGAACGCTTGATGATTCTTGATATGATACCTGGCTTAGGACGCAAGGACAGCAAAATGGATTTGCAAGCAGCGCGGCGATTCTGGCACGTGTTCTTCCACGGCGGTATGCCAGATCTGGCTGAAAAATTAGTCAGCGCCAACGTCGAGGCGTATCTCAGCTATTTTTATACCTCTACTACCTACAACTACAGCCCAAACGTTTTTAGTCAGGAAGATATTGCTGAGTACGTCCGGGTTTATTCGTTACCTGGAGCGTTGCGAGCTGGATTTCAATATTATCGTGCGGGCATACAGGAAGACTTAGCATCACTGAGTAGCTGTACCAAGAAACTGCCGATGCCCGTCCTTACTTGGGGTGGCGAGGTGTTTCTCGGGAACATCGTCCCGGCCTGGCAGGCCGTCGCCGAGAACGTGCAGGGCGGCGAACTCAAACAGTGCGGACACTTCATGGCTGAAGAAAAGCCCGACTTTGTTATCCAGCAAGCCCTGGAATTCTTTGGTCCACTGCGGACAGAGAGGAAATAGCAGTTGTCGTCCCTTGGTTGCAATTTCGCTTTTATTTCGCCTATAATTGCTCCGATGGAGGAAGTGGATTTATGAAGCAATCAGCCGTGGCGGAGCGTATCCTCAACGCCGATCTCGGGAACGAAGCCGAAGAACGATATCTCAATTACGCCTTGAGCGTCATTACCTCTCGGGCGCTCCCCGACGTGCGCGATGGATTGAAACCGGTACAACGGCGGCTGCTCTACGCCATGTTCCAGAACTTACGTTTAAGCAGTGATGCGAAACCGCGCAAATCAGCAGCCGTCGTCGGAGAAGTCCTGGGGAAATACCATCCCCATGGCGATCAGGCTGCTTACGAAGCGATGGTGCGCATGGCACAGCCCTTCTCCTTGCGTTACCCCTTAGTGCACGGTGAGGGAAACTTTGGCTCGCTCGATGGTGATAGTGCGGCTGCGATGCGCTATACCGAAGCGAAGCTCACGCCTCTTGCTGAGGAATTGTTTCGCGACCTGCGCGGCCACACTGTTCCGTACCGCTCGAATTATGATGCCACCCTTGAGGAACCCGTAGTCCTTCCTGCAGCGATTCCCCAACTGCTGCTGAACGGTGCAACCGGTATTGCAGTCGGTATGGCAACAAACATTCCCCCCCACAATTTCACCGAGGTGGTCAATGCCCTGGTTGCCATGATTGACGACCCAGACCTCAGCACCGCAGGGTTACTCAAATACATCAAAGGACCAGATTTTCCCACAAGTGGAGAAATGCTGACCAACAAACGAGAACTTCGCGAGATCTATGAAACCGGGCAAGGGACCATCAAACTGCGCGGCGAGTGGCGGGTCGAGTCACTGCCCCGTGGGAGACGGCAGGTTGTTCTCACCTCCTTACCCTATACAGTGAACAAGGCCCAGTTGGTTGAGCACATTGCCGAACTCGTTGACGGACGGAAGATCCCACAAATCATTGACGTGCGAGACGAGTCCACTGAAGATGTGCGCATGGTCCTCGAACTCAAAGGAGACGCGACTGATGAACTGGCCATGGCGTATCTGTGCAAACACACGCAGCTACAGATTTCGTTCTCGGTGAATCTGATCTGCCTGATTCCGACCAGTAATCCCTTGGTGGGTCAGCCACTCAAGGCGACCTTACGAGACCTGTGCCGCCACTTCCTTGATTTTCGTCTTGAGGTTGTCACCAAAAGACTAGAGCATGAGCTGAGCGAACTTGAAGCACGTCTGCACATTCTCGCTGGCCTTGCGCTCATTTCCGGTAGTCTCGACCAGGTGATCCGCCTCATCCGCAACGCGGCCTCACGCAAAGAGGCGCGAGAGAAGTTGATGTCGAGTTTCCACCTCGATGAGACGCAAGCGGAAGCGATTTTAGAGATTCGCTTGTATCAGTTGGCTCGTTTAGAAATCGAGAAGATTGAAAACGAGCGGCAAGAAAAAGAAAAGAGAGCGAAAGACATTCGCAGCCTGTTAGAACACCCCAAGAAGCGCTGGGCGCTCATTCGCGCAGACCTCCTTGAACTGGCGAAACGCTATGGGGACAAACGTCGGACCGCCTTGCGAGCAGGTGAGGATCTCACCTACGATCCAGAAGCCTATATCGTTCACGAAGAGGCAACCATTATCTTGAGCCGTGACGGCTGGATCAAACGGGTTCGCGAATTGAAAGACCCAACCAGCACCCGGCTCCGAGAAGGTGATGCGATCCGTGCTATTGTGCATGGGACAACGCGTGACCGTCTTGCCCTCTTTACCAACAAAGGGGTGTTATACGTAATGAAAGTCTATGATGTCCCCTCCTCTACTGGCTACGGTGAGCCGATTCAGACCCTACTCAATTTCCAAGACGGTGAACGGGTTATTTCAGTACGTCTGGTCACTGGGGAAACACCAACGACCAACGGCCAGGCCGGAGAACAGACGAACGGGATATCCCAGGGGGAACTCTTTGCTGCCCCAGAGAGTCCAGAGGCTAAACCTGACGGCCCACAATACTTGCTCGCTACTGCTCGGGGTCTGGGGTTTCGCTTTCACCCTAATCTGGAAGAAACCACGCGCAGTGGTCGCAAGATTGCGCGTCTGAGCAATGACGATGAAGTGATTTCCATCGAGGCAATTCATAGTGGTCGAGCAGTGTGTGTCACGGCAGCAGGAGGCATGCTTGCCTTCCCTGTCGAAGACGTATCGGAGTTGTCGGGAGTTGGTCGAGGCGTGATCTTAATGCGCTTAGATAAAAACGATCGATTGGTTGGTGCAGTCACGACTGCTCCAGGCCGTGGCGTGACAGTCATCGACACGGATGGCAAGGAAAGAGCCGTTCCACTGAAGGACCTTCCGCTGGGGAATCGCGCAGGCAAAGGCAAACGGGTGTTCAAACGTGTGACTATGGTGAGTGTACGTGGGGTGGTCGAGGAGGAGGAACACAATGGCAGAGCGAAATAACGGCATGAACAACAAGACGTATACAGCGAAAGATATTACCGTTCTTGAGGGTCTGGAACCGGTCCGCAAACGACCGGGGATGTATATTGGTGGAGTCGATAGTGCAGGGCTGCACCACCTGGTGTGGGAAATCCTTGACAATGCCGTAGACGAGGCCATGAACGGCTACGCCAACCGGATCGAGGTCACGCTCCACAGCGATGGCTCAACCGTGACAGTCAGTGACAATGGTCGCGGCATTCCCGTCGATATTCATCCGAAGTTCAAGAAACCAGCTCTCGAACTGATTCTCACGACCCTGCATGCCGGTGGGAAATTTGAAGGGTTGAATTACTCGCACTCGGGCGGACTGCACGGAGTGGGCGCGTCGGTTGTGACCGCACTCTCCGACCGTTTAGTTGCCCGTGTCAAGCGCAGTGGGATCGAATGGGAACAGCGTTTTTCACGCGGGAAGACGACCTCTCCTCTAAAAGAAATTGGTCAAGCGCGCGGCAGTGGCACGACCATGATATTTCATCCAGACCAAGACATCTTTCCGTCAATCACCTTCAAGCCCCAGTTGATTGCTGAACGCTTAGAGGCAAAAGCCTATCTCCACAAAGGGCTGACGTTGATCTTCCGCAACGAAGCAACCGGAGAAGAAACGAGATACCACCATCAAGATGGTCTCCGCGCATATTTGTCAAAACTCCTCACCGAAGGGCAAAAGAAAGCGATCATTTCCGACGTGTTCACTCTTGAGCGAGAAGACGATCCGCCGTTGGAATGCGTACTCACCTGGACCGAATCGCCAGAGGAAAGCGTGTACACGTTCGTGAATGGTATTCCCACTCCGTTCGGTGGCACCCACGAAGCAGGACTCAAATCCGGTATCGTCAAAGCGGTCCGCAATTACATCAACGTCCATGATTTGACGCCCAAAGGTCTGAGCCTCACGGCCGAGGATACCCGTGAGGGGTTAGTCGTGATCCTGAGCGTTTATTTGAAGCAGCCACAGTTTCAAGGACAGACCAAGGAGAAATTGGGGAATCCTGAGGTCACCGCACAGCTCGACGGGCTGATACGGACTGCGTTGGAAAATTTCCTTTTGCACAATCGCTCGCAGGCCAATGCCATCGCTCAGCGGGTGATTCTGGCTGCGAAAGCACGGACCGCTTCCCGAGCAGCACTCGAAACGGTGCGCGGTCGCTCTTCCGTCTCGCATCGGCTCAACCTCCCAGGCAAGCTGGCTGACTGTTCCTCAACCACCCCGGAATCAAGCGAATTGTTTATCGTTGAGGGCGACTCCGCGGGTGGGTCGGCCAAACAAGGGCGTGACCGCAGTATGCAGGCGATCTTACCGTTGCGGGGGAAAGTGCTGAACACCGAACAGGCATCACTCAGTAAAGTGCTCACCAACAAAGAATTAAGTGACCTTGTATCAGCTCTTGGCTGTGGAGTTGGCAAAACGTTTGATATCAGCAAATTGCGCTATCATAAGGTTTGCCTCTTGATGGACGCTGATTCGGACGGGAACCACATTTGCACCTTGTTGCTGACGTTCTTCTACCGACATCTGCCCGCACTGATCAACGCTGGCTATGTCTACATCGCTCGTCCACCGCTCTATAAAATCGAAGTCGGCAAAGAGGTCCTTTGGGCAAAAGATGACGCTGAGAAAGATCGCATTCTTGCGCAACGCAATGGTCACATAGGGAGAGCTCAGGTTCAGCGCTTCAAAGGACTGGGCGAGATGAACCCACAAACGCTGAAAGAAACCACGCTCGATCCGCGCTCTCGGACGCTCCTGCGTGTCACGATCGAAGATGCCGCGCGTACGGAAACGGCGATCCAAACGCTGATGGGTAAGGACGTCCAACCCCGCTTTACCTTTATCATGAACCGGGCTCCGAAGGTGGAAGAGATCGATGTATAAGCGTTAAGGCGAAAGGACAATGAAGTACACTATTATTCTTACAGAAAAATCTGATGGAGGAATTCATGTCTCTGTACCGGCATTGCCAGAGTGCACCATCGAGGCAACAAACCGAGATGAAGCTATTCATCTTGCCCGTGAGGCGATAGCTGAGATTGCTCGTCGAAGCGAGATTCTTCAACTGGAGGTACCGCAGCAACCCAAAACTGGAGTGAATAGCAAAGAAACTCCATGGGAATGGTTTGGCAAGGCCAAAGATGATGCCAGTTGGGACACGCTCTTCGATGATATTGAGAAACGGCGAGAAATGACTCGAAAGGCTTAATAAGACGGATGTACCTCTGGGATGCAAACATCCTGCGTCATTTTGGCCAGGAACATCCGACACTTCGGTTGCATCTTCTTCAAGTCCCGTGGTCACAGATCGCGTTGCCTTCAGTCGTTCTCGCTGAAGTATTGAGAGGTCGGTGTGACTTCGCCTTGAAAGCTTCCCCTACAGAAGCAGTCCTTGCTCACCAACGCCTGCTGGAAACACTACAGATGCTATCTCGATTCCATGTTATTGCCTTTGACGAATCCTGTGCTGGGGTGATGGAGCAACTACGCAGGAAACATAGAAAGAGAAAGCGGTATGCAGATCTCATGATTGCAGCAACAGCAGAAGCCGGACGTCACATTCTTGTCACGCGCAATCAATCTGACTTCGTTGATTTACTACCAAAGACCCGGTTGGTGAACTGGGTAGACAACCCGCCTGGATAGTACACAGCCCGAGGGCTGTCCCATTTGGAATTCATGATAAAACAAGATCATCCTTCTAGGGTTGTTAAAATGAAAAGGTAGTCTGTCTCGACCACTAGATCAGTCGCTACCGCGGACAGCGCTTCACTAAGATCCATCCAGGCATCCTCATCCTGAGGAGGCTCGATATTAACCAGATAAGTTCGCTCGTGCCCCTGCCAGGGTTTGACACGGTAGTGAGCTGCTGCCGCAGGATAGAGGCGTACTAGCTCCGTAATATAACGGGCGAGAGCCCCTCTCTCTTCTTCACTCATTATAAGCATCTTATAGCACTCCTGGCTCCCCTGTCTTCTCAATATCGGCTATAAAACTTGCATGCCAGCCAAACGTCATCCGAGTCTCATTCCTCTCTCACATGACCACCATCACGGCCTGGTCTTAGCATTCCGTTTACGCGAAGGGTTGCCACGTAATCGTAAACCTTCTGATAGCCCACAGGAGCAGGCGGAAGATGCTGTTCGTTTCTTCCGAGATAATCTGGTGCCACATTTTCGTGCTGAAGAAGAGGCGCTCTTTCCAGCAATGCGTGCGTGCGTACCACAAGCTGCCGTACTTCTCGATACCCTCATGACAGAACATGCCGAGATGCGCTTCTATATAGAGCAACTCTCTCAAGTCCCTCATGACGCCGCCACTCTTTCCCCATTATTGAAGGCGTTCAGCAATCTCCTCGAACGCCATATCCGCCACGAAGAACGCGAACTCTTTCCCCTGTACGAAGCGCATATCTCAGAAACAGACACCGCTCGTATCGGTGCCGATATTCTTCGACTCACCGGCAGATAAGGAGGCACAGCCGCACAGTGCAAGCTCTGTACCTCCTGGGTGGCAGGAATTACACCTGTACGGAAGGAAGTTATCAAAGATCCTTATGATCTCAGTTCCCTATCCCCCACAGGTTGTTAGAGGGTGGTTTCAGGGAAACGGATCGCACCTGCAGCACCGTGTGAGCCCTGTCTTCAGGGTGTAGCGGTAATGAACATTCAGGCGACCGCCTTAAACGGCCGAACTTCTCGTGCTACCCGCTCGCCGAGTTCATCCTCCGCCACATCCATGTCGTACCGACTTTGCAGGTTCAGCCAGTAGCGGGGGCTTTGTCCGAAATAGCGCCCTAGCCGTAACGCC
>CAZCWX010000180.1:0-2733 GCA_964502465.1 uncultured Enterobacteriaceae bacterium
AGTCGAGTAGTTCTCGCAGAAGGGATTGGATTCGCTCGACACTCCTCGGACTCAGGAGTTCTTCAGGCTGAACCCCAAGTACTGCTAATTCAGCGCGTGGCAAATAACAGCGGCCACTACGCAGGTCCTGCGCGAGATCACGTAGGATATTCGTCATCTGTAGCCCTTGGCCAAACCGCACGGCATACATTTCCATCTCTGCCATGTTCCACTGTTGTAAGGATGGCAGGTGCGCAGTGATAATGCGGGTCCAAAACTCCCCTACACATCCAGCCACGAAATAGGTGTAGCGGTCTAGATCAGTACGGGTTTCCAACGCTTTGATCTCTCCTCCATTCTCCCCAGGAAAAATCGCAAGGTCCATGTGCATTCCCTGTGTGAGTGTCAATACCAATTCACGGATGTAGTGCTGATCTTGCTGCTCCATTGCCGCAAGCAACGCAAAGCACTCATCAAGACGTGAGAGCAGTTCGCGTTCGGCTGGCTGCTGCTGTTGTTCGCTCAGATGCTGTTGCAGCGTACTGATAACAGACGGACCACCTGCACCGAATGCAGCCCGATATCGATTGAGATAGGCTAGCCGCGAGTCGCGCGGTAACAGGGAGGTATCGGCAATCGTATCCGCAGCCCGACAGAAGAGGTACGCCAGTCCGATCGGCTGGCGGAGGTTTTGAGGAAGCACCCGCAGACTCAGATAAAAGGAGCGACTCACTCGCGGAAGGATCTGATAGAGGAGATTCTTAGCGGTTCGGTCATCCGTCATGACGGGTCAAGAGATATGCTGCAGTGATAGGGCCGTCAACTAGAGGATTTGCAATCAGGGCATCCTAGCGAATCTCGACTCAAAGGAGCTTGAGTATTAAACCAAGAACAGCTTCTCCTCAATCGAGGAGACCAGAATCGCGGAGTTGATCTAATGCAAGGCGACGCATGGAAAACCGATCTTTCTCTTCATGGGCCATCTCGGCAAAGGTCTTGTCACTCCCAAGTGGCTGAAAGATTGCATCCCAACCAAAGCCTTGAGTCCCACGCGGTCTGTCCGGAATCATTCCTGAGGCTGCACCAGAAAAGACGCGACACCCCGTGCCATCATCATAGCCGAACAGTGTCGCTGCAGTTGCGGCACGATTGCTCTCGCCCTGCAAGAGTCTGCATATCCCTGCTGTTCCGAGAGCGGAAAGGAACCATTTGATCAGTGCTCCGGGTAAACCATTCCATGCTGCAAACGACAAGCCTGTGTCCTCAACCAGAACAGGGCCACCGACAAGAGTATACGCCTGTTGCGCTTTATGAGACACCACAGGTTCCAGGTCCACTGACTGAATCTCGTCTAGCGATAGAGCGAGGTGTTTCAGCGGTCGGCCGAGTATACGCTCGACTTCTGCTCGCTTGCTGGCACTGCTGGTAATGAATGTGAGCAAAAACGCCTCCACCCTATCCCTACTCAGGAGGAGAGGGCATGACAAAGAATTGCGTGTTGCAGAGGTTTTCCTCCCTCTCCCGCAAGACGGGAGAGGGGCGGGGTGAGGGCCTCAGCTTTTCAGCCAGTATCGTTGCCATTCAGACAAGTGGGTCAGGGTTTCCAGCGAAGACATACGATCCACATAGACTTTTCCTTGTAAGTGATCGTATTCGTGTTGGATGACCCGGGCGTGGAATTCCTTGGCAATACAGTCAAGAGGCCGGCCATAACGGTCCAGCGCCTCGACGCGTAACTCGCGGTAACGGGGCACAATCCCACGCAGGTCAGGAATGCTGAGACACCCTTCCCAACCGTCTACGGTCTCGTTCGCTATCACGGTCACACGGGGATTAATGAAGACGGTCAAAGGCACAGAAGGCGCGTCCGGATAACGCGGATGTTTTTCCACCTCCAGCACTGCAACCTGTTGTGAAACATGCACTTGCGGGGCGGCAAGACCAACGCCGTCGTATTCGTGCATGGTCTCAATCATGTCGTCAATAAATTGCTGGAACGCTGGATTTGCTATCGTCTCCTGCAGGACGGGCTCAGCAACTCGGCGCAGCACTGGGTGTCCGAGGCGGGAAACCTTCAAAATCGCCATAGTCGGATTATTTCCTTCTGCGTATCCTTGCAGCCTCTTCGCGATGAAACACCAGCACCCGGTGCCCTTGGCGATGCTGAAGCACTAAGCTCGCCAAGGCATCACCATCAATCAGCACGCAATCGTTTTGCCGGGCAAGAGAGCGAGCTGAACGCGTAAATGCTTGATTAGTCACGATCATAGCCCGCGTGCACCCATGGGCATGCGTGGCAGCAAGTGCACCAGCTATCGCGTTTCTGCTCACCCATCCAGATTGGCGCCGAAGGCGGCACAGCAAATGAGTTTTGCCGCGAGTGAGGAGTAAATCGGTACGTGAATCAAGAGAAGGATTTGCCTTATGAACCGTATACCCTTGTGTCCGTAGCAGGTCGGCCGCATATGCGAGCAGTTGTCCATCATCCATCGCCTCCACTTCATGCAGGATAGCAGCGCGGGCACGCCGATGGTGCCGCACATCGAGAAATCCCCAGAGTCCCATCCCGGCACTCACAACTAAAAACGCAATCGGCCAGTTCCCCCGCAAAAGGATGGTTATGAAAACTAACAGGAGCACAGCGGCGGTGGCTTTTATGCCCCAGGTGCGGGTGTGCTTCTTGACCCATACTTTCTGCGGCGACACAACTGCTTTCGAGTGGGAACGCTCTTTCATAGGCGTTTACTCACCAGG
>CAZCWX010000181.1:0-3964 GCA_964502465.1 uncultured Enterobacteriaceae bacterium
GAATAGCTTATTGCAAAACAGGGAAAAGCAGCTTTATAACAATGCGTTGTTGGACGAGCTCAACCAGCGGCTGAAACAGAAAGATGCTTATGCTTGCTCAGAGAAACTGGCGTCTGTTAATAGAAACAGAGCAATGTAGCCGAGCTGGAGTGAGGCTTTCCAGAGAATGCCTCAGAAACGACCCAAAAGGCCCGTGTTCGTAAGCCATAGCGCCCGAGACACGTGGGTCGCCAAGCAGATTGCTCGGGAAATATCGGCTTGCGGTGCTACGCCCTTTCTCGACGAGGCTGACATCGATGCTGGTGACGACTTTGAACAAGACATCCGAGACTTCATTAATAAAGCCGATGAATTAATTGTTCTCCTGACGCCTTGGGCGTTGGACCGCCCTTATGTGTGGGCTGAATTGGGCGCAGCCTGGGGACGAGGGATTCCCTTAGTAGCTCTGTTGTTAGGCCTGACCCCTTCAGAGCTCCAGATGCGCCCGGGTGTTCCGGTGTTCCTCAAGAAACGTAATCTCCTGGAACTTAACGAAATCGAGACCTATCTGAAACAGCTCAGAACTCGCTTTGCGCGTTCTCGAAAGCGAGGTGCTTGAACCATGGCCAAGCCCAAAGTCTTTGTTTCCTACTCCCATAAAGAAGCCGATTGGGCTAAGGAATTTGCCCATGCCCTTAGCAACCGTGGCTTGCAAGTGTGGATAGATCAGCTAGCCGTAAAAGCTGGCGAATCCATCCGCGAAGCCGTCGAGAAAGGACTGCGTGAGAGCGACGTATTTGTGACCCTTATTGACCCCAGTACTCTTTCGTCTCCATCCCTCTTCTTTGAGTTAGGCGCCGCCATTGGGATGGGGAAGCGTGTCGTGGTGATTGTTCCTGAGGACTTTGATCCGTCTCAACTGCCTCTTCCTTTGCGAGCACGTCGTTTCCTTATCAAGCGAGCCCCTGAGGCAACGGCGGGCGAATTACTTGGAACCGAACAGGAAACAAGTTCGGAAGCTTAACACGCACGGCGAACGGATCGGCAGGAGACGGGCGAGTTCTTGCGACCGGCGTTGCGCCGCCCGCAAGGTTGCTCTTTACCCTGAGTTAGAATCTCGCATAAAGATTTATCACGAAATGACCATTACTGCTATCGTATGCAAATCCCCCTGCGCTTTGCGCTTTCCCCCTTTACCAAAGGGGGAATAGAGGGATTTGTTTCAACGGTAGCAGAAGGAAAAGAACACGACATGACCGAACCCGAGAAACTCGACCTGCGCTCCCACGATATTGCCGAAGACAAGAAGCAGGAACTCCTGCGCCTTTTCCCCGAGATCTGCACTGAGGACGGCAAGATTGACTTCGAGCGGCTGAAACTCACCTTGGGTGAAATTGTTGATGTCGGCAAAGAGCGCTATGGCATGCACTGGCCGGGCAAGGCCGACTGTTTCAAAACTATCCAGGCCCCAAGTCTCGGGACGTTGCTACCTTGCCGTGAGGAGAGCGTTAATTTCGACACGACCGAGAACCTCATCATCGAAGGCGATAACCTGGAGGTGCTCAAGCTCTTGCAGAAATCGCATCTCGGCAAGGTCAAGATGATCTACATCGACCCGCCCTACAACACTGGCAACGATTTTATCTATCCAGACGACTACACCGAGAGCCTCCAGACCTACCTCGAATACACGGGCCAGGTGGATGCACAAGGGAAAAAGTTCAGCACCAACACTGAGGCAGACGGACGCTTTCACTCGAAGTGGCTGAACATGATGTATCCACGGCTCTATCTAGCACGGAATCTTTTGAGCGAAGACGGGGTCATTTTCATCAGCGTTGATGATGCTGAAGTCGATAATCTTCGGAAGACATGTTCGGAAGTCTTTGGAGAGGAAAACTTTTTATCAGCTCTTGTCAGGAGGAGGCGTTTAGCAACGGGTATGCGTGATACGCCAATTTCCCCAGACCATGAGTACATCCTCGCGTACGCTCGAAGCCTGGAGACTGTTCGTCTATATGGATTCGCGAGGCGAGAATCGGATTTTCCGTTTCGCGACGATAAAAGCCGGTATCGAAGTACTGATCTGACTGTTGGAATGACACGGGAGATGCGACCAAACCAGTACTACACACTAAAGAATCCAGTAACCGGATCTGAATATTGGCCGCCAGAAACAAGAGTGTGGCGATTCGAGCCAGCGACAATGCAGCGCCATATTTCGGACGGGAATATTATCTGGCCAGAAGACAATCCTAGCGGACGCATGTCGCGACCGCGATTCAAGACTCGGTTTGAAACAACCAGCGGTGAAGAAAAAGCAAATCCTGTCTCAAGTTGGATCTCCACTAAACCCGAAGGCGACGACTCAGATGATTCGGAATTGACTTGCCTGACCGCTGGGCTTAACCAAGAAGCAACCAAAGAGCTTCGAGAAATCCTGGGGGATCAGGTTCTTGATTACCCAAAACCAGTCTCTCTTCTTCGTGGACTTTGCTCTGTGGCAACGCGAGAGCAGGATATCGCCCTCGATTTCTTTGCCGGTAGCGGAACGACAGCCCAGGCTGTCCTTGAGATGAATAAACTGGACGGCGGTAACCGCAGGTTCATTCTGGTGCAATTGCCCGAGCCCACAGGCCGCTATGATTACCCGACTATTGCCGACATCGCCAAAGAACGGGTACGGCGGGTCATCCAAAAGCTGAACAAGGAGGACGAAGGCAAGCTGCCATTGAATGGCGGCCAGAAGCCCGACCGCGGCTTCCGCGTCTTCAAGCTCGCTGAATCCAACTTTAAGACCTGGAACGCGAACGTTCCCACTGGCAATGTGGCCGCGTTGCAGCAGCAACTTGAACTCCACATCAATCACATCCACGATGGTCGCACGGCTGAGGATATCCTCTACAAAATTCTGCTCAAAAGCGGTTTCCCTCTCACCACGCCAGTGGAAGTGCTTAAGCTTCCCCCTCTCCCTGTCCCTCTCTCACAAGGGGAGAGGGAACCAGATATTGTGAGCAAGACGGTCTATAGCGCAGCGGGTAGAGCACTCTTCATCTGCCTGGAGCGAGAACTCACTCTGGATCTCATTCGTGCTATGGCAGAACAGAAGCCTGAGCGTGTAGTGTGCCTGGACGACGGCTTTGCCGGCAACGACCAGCTCAAGGCCAATGCCATACAGATCTTCAAGACCAAGGGCGTGACCAGCTTTCGGACGGTGTAGGGCTGAGAGTTCCTTCCCCTTGCAAGGGAGAAGGGGCTAAACAGGAGCTATAGGACAAACGTGCGCGCAACGCACGCTACACGAGCCATCATTAGCGAGGCGATTATGAGACGCATGTTCAATCCACCTCATCCTGGCGAAATATTAAAGGATGGCGTATTCGAAGGCGGTGGAATCTCAGTGACAGAAGCAGCGAGGCAGCTTGGGGTGTCCCGTGTGCAGTTGTCGCGCCTGCTCAATGGACGGGCTGGGGTGTCGGCGGACATGGCTATCCGGTTGGCAATGTGGTTGGGAGGCAGCCCGGAATCCTGGCTACGGATGCAGGCAGATTATGACCTATGGCAAAGCGAGCAACGCGGGCGTCCGGCGGTGAAACCGCTCAGGAGTGCTGCGTAGTACAACCGTGCGCGCAGCGCACGCTACGGCTGCGTCTATATCGAAACCATGCGTGAGAGCAGTGTCCTTCGACTTCGTCGCTGGCGCGGCTACGCTCAGGACGAACGGAGTGTGGCTGCTCGTGGTTATACACAGATTCAACATAGACACGCCACTTCTCTTATTTTGAAACGGTCTCTGATGTATGAAACTGCAATTCGACCCGAACCAGCAATACCAGCTTGATGCCGTAGTTGCGGTGACGGACCTCTTTGACGGCCAGCCGCAAGGTGCGCCTGAATACGCGGTTATCCAAGTCGGGGACTATGGTGGGCTCTTTGCCGAACAGAGCCGCACCGAGCTGGGAGTAGGTAACCGCTTGTTCTTCCC
>CAZCWX010000182.1:0-26977 GCA_964502465.1 uncultured Enterobacteriaceae bacterium
CCCTCACTGGGAACCGTACCAGTCACCCATCAGGATCAAGGCCGTGTCAGAGGGAAGTGGAGACGCTCCCTCTCCCAGCCCCTGGCCACCGTGTGGCCCCAGAAAACCGTCGGTGCCAAGCCATGTCCACGATGAGGATGGAAGAGCGTGACGACACGCCCGGAAAGTGGATCGCGGGCCGAGAGACGTTTGGCTTTGTGGCGATTGCAGGTAGGGCAACTCAGGCACAGATTGTCGAACTGAGTGCGGCCTCCGGCACTGCTTGGGAGGATGTGGTCTATCTCAAAGGCAACCCCCATCATCTGCTCGGGACTCAAGCAATACGCGCATCGGTCTTGCGCGGCGGCCAAGACGACGCGACGCAGCGCCTGAGGGATACGGGCCATGTTTCACGCCTTGAGCAAGTGTAGCGTGTAGGTAGCTTTCGCTTTCATGAGGGCCACGTGATCGCTTTCTTCGAGTAAAGCGTCCAGTTCCGCTTGCAGAGCGCGCGTCAGCTTTTTCTTCTCGCGGTGTAAACGCAAGAGCTGTTTGAGCCGTTTGGTCTGCGCTGGCGCTAACACAGAGGTGGCCAGGGCGCGCAACTCCGCTACCGTCAGCCCGGTCAAAGGTTCTAAGGTTGGAGAGTGCGCTGCCCCAGGTTCTTGCAGTAAGGCAGCGACCAATTGCGCCTGCGAAGGCTTGGGCAACTGTTGAGCCGCTGTCAGAATTTGCTGGAAGTCTACTGGCACCATGGCTACCTCCTCCAGGTATGGCGATTATAGCACTCCATCAACGTAGGTGAGAGCCGTAGGCTAGGTTGAGCCGTGCAGACATAAATGGGGGCAGCTCTTTACTCTTGACTCCGAGCTGAGAGAAGTGTCCCGCCTGAGGCATGACCAGACCCGCCGGGGACAACAGAAATAGGGGACGTTGCAGTAGTTTTCGTTTTTCATAAACCGCAGCTATGCCTCGCGGCCCTCGGCTTGATGCGCCCGGCGTGTTGCACCATGTTATGGCCCGTGGTATTGAGCGCCGTCCCCTCTTTCGCACAGACGCTGATCGCGACGACTTCGTCGGGCGTCTGGCTGGATTGACCGAAGCGGGGGCGTGCACCGTGTATGCGTGGGCCTTGCTACCCAATCATTTTCATCTGCTGGTGCGGACTGCACAGCGCCCCCTGGCCCGCACCATGCGCTCCCTCTTGACCGGGTATGCCGGGGCTTTCAATCGCCGCCATCGGCGCAGGGGCGGCGGCCTGAACTCCAAGGGGGTGGGCTTGTGCGGAGTGTCGGCGGATGGGCTGCAGTCCGGGAGCTGCGACAGGGGCGGGAGCGTTATACTGCCGACGAACGCGTCTTGGGGAGTGGTGAGTTTGTCGAGCGTGTACGCAGGGAACTCGAAGTAGAGCAAACCCAGCGTGCGTCACTCCCTTCTCTGGCGCTTTCTCCAGAGAGGGTCGTGCAGCGGATCTGTCAAGGCGAAGGAGTCAGACCAGAAGAGTTGGTGGGAGGCAGTCGCCGAGCCCCAGTGAGTCGAGTGCGGGCAGGCATTGCGTATGTGTGGCTCGAATGGCTTGGGCGCAGTGGGCCACGCATCGCGCCGTTCTTGGGCATTGGTGTCCCAGCAGTGTATCGAGTTGCCCAACGCGGGCGCCAACAGGCCGAGTACTGGCAGCGGATCGTGAACGCCTAGCAAGCGAAGAAAACTGCAACGTCTCTACAATACAGCAAGATAGGGCGCGTACGATGCGCCATTCGCTCAGCGCGCCATACACGCTTGGCTATAGCAATGAAGCTGAATGAAGGGTAATTTTCCATGCAGAGTCTTGCTGGTAGGGTGTCCGCCAGCGAGACTCCCACGGGAAGGCAGGCGGTCTGGGGCATAGCGGCAGACGACTTATTCGCTGGAGCCCAATGGTCTTTTGGACGCAAGCAGCATGCTCCCTATTCTCGTCCAGATAGAGATCAATGAAGCTGAAGCAGTCTTGTGGTAAACCCTCGCAGCTTTTGGGAAATGGGCCGCAGGCGGTCCGCCTCCTCTTGGTTAATGTCCCAAAAGCTCTGCGGAAGATGGAGTTGCGCTGTCTCTAGCTTCAGCAAGAGGTACCAGGTTTCCTCGAGCGCCAGGTTCGAGAGGATCACCGGAACTCTGGATTCCTTGAGACGATAGTAGTACGCGGCGCAGGGTCGGTGGAGCTTGGCGGCGGCAAAGGCGACGTTCACCAGAAAACTCGAATCCCAGTACAGGCGGTCGGGAAGAGGGGCCGCGAAATCAAAAACGCTCATCCTCTTCTCCCACGCCTTGATACCGATTGGCGCCAGACCTTTTCTCGATCTCTATTTTCTTCTGCCTTTTCGCCCCAAACGTCCCAACAGGATCTCGTGTTACCCCGCGCGGGCGGCGACGGGTTTTCTCCATCCGCTCAATGCCTTGCGGCTTGGTCTCGAATCGACGCGACGGGCGCGGGGACACTCAAAGAAGTCAAATGGAAGCAATTAAGGTTCCTGACACCTTTTTCACAGCCGACGGAACTTGTGGCACTCCGTTTTACGAAACCTTCTTTAACCTCTCAATCAGCGCCTGGCGCGAGTAGCCTACCGGGAGAACATCCTCTCCTTCTGGTTCGTGCTTCTTCCGATCTGCCTTTTTCAGCGCACGCAGGAAAGCAGCCCGCGACCCCTGCCTGGCCCGCACTTCTAGCGCAGTCATGCCCTTTTGGGCCTCCACAAATCTTGCTAACGCATAGTTGACTAGCTGATTGCAGGAAACATTCATCTCCTCAGCCAGCTTGGATAAGTCTTCCTGGAGCGGGGGAACAAGGCGAATTGTCGTTCGTTTTGCCACCGTTAACGACCTCCAAAGGTTCTCAGAAATTCTCCGGGCGAAAACACAGCGATGCCGAACTGCTGCCGTACAGCAGGGAAGTGCCGTTTGTTAAAGGTCATCAGTACCTCGGCCCTCCCGTTTACCGCACACTCCAATACGCAGTCATCCCGGGCATCGGGGAGAAAGGGACGCCAGAGAAAGTGAATCGGTTGGAGATATGCCAGGGAGACAAGATAATCCACGATGCTATTGATCTCCTGTGAGGAGAGGCTTGTCTCTTGCAGAAACTCTTTTCTCTTCAAGACGCTTTCATATTCCAGCACAAGCGGAACACTCACGACCGGCGTAAGCACCCCCTCATTGACTAGGTACAGCACCTCGCGCGACGCACCTGTTGCCGAGCGGATACCGGACCACAGGACGTTGGTGTCCAGAACGACGCGCACGGACTGATGGTGTCACACAAGACACCAGCGAGCAAGTTCTCCTCACCGGGCTCTTCTTCCAGGTGAAGCAGAAAAGTGTCAGGAACCTGCACGTGCCAGTGTACGAACTCCACTCGCAGATTTCCTCAGAAGTATAAAAAAGAGAAAGGGGTCACTGCACAGGCGTGGTTCAAGAGAGTTGCTTCAACAGGGTTTTCGCCTCCTGCAAATCCTTGGTGTCAAACCTTTCAGTAAACTAAAACAAATTTGGGGTCAGGTCTATTGATTTTTATTTTTGCGGTTACTAGGATTCTGTTTCATGGCCCGACCGGTACGGATTGAGTATCCCGGCGCATATTATCATGTCACCTCCCGGGGCAATGAGCGGAAAGCGATCTTTCGCGATGATCAGGACCGGGAGATATTTCTGAAGTTGTTGAGCCGTGCGATGGAGCAGTTCCACCTGCGGCTGCACGGCTATGTGTTAATGGACAATCATTACCATTTATTAATTGAGACACCGCGCGGAGGTCTGCACCGCGGCCTGCGCTATCTGAATGGTGTATATACTCAAACCTTCAACCGCCGCCATAAGCGGGTGGGGCATCTGTTGCAGGGCCGCTATAAGGCCATTGTGGTCGAGAAAGAGTCGTACTTGTTAGAGCTCAGCCGCTATGTGCATCTCAATCCGTGGCGGATGCGACACGCGCAGGATCCGTTTGCGTATCGATGGAGCAGTCTCGGGGTCTATGCCGGCAAGGAGGTTTGCCCTTCGTGGTTAACCAGTACAGAAGTGTTGGCATATTTCGGGACCAAGAGCAAGCAAGAGTACCGAGCGTTTGTTGTTGCAGGGATGACAAGAGGCCTCAAGACGCCCTGGGAAGAAATCCAGGGGCAAGTGGTGATCGGGACTGAGGCGTTTGTGGAAGAAGTGACGAAGACGCATCTTCGGAGCAAGCAGCACCAGCGTGGCGAAGAAAGCGGATTACCGCAGCTGGTTGCAGTGAAACCGGAGGCGGTCATACACGCGGTAGCGAAGTACTTTAGCGTCACAGAGGGGGAGATCCGCAGGCGGGAGCAGCGCTATACCGACGCACGATATGTGGCGAGTTATCTGCTGCGGCGGTATTGTTTGCTAACGTTACGAGCGATTGGCGAGCGAGTCAGTCTTCATTATAGTGCAGTCGGTAATGCGATCCGCCAGGTGCGAGCGCAACCAACGATTGCCCAAGGTAAAGCGGTGAGGGATATAGAGGATGGATTGAATAATGAACAGATTTGCCCTTAGAATCTTATAACTGGAGATAAGCTCATGGAGAAGATTGCGTTCGCCTCTATAGGAGACGCCTTGTACGAGCAGGATTATTACGCCTGGACGGAGCAACAGGCAGCGCTGCTCCAGGCTGGACGGTTTACTGAAATTGATCTCGCTCATCTTATCGAGGAGGTTGAGGACATGGGGAGAAGCCAACGCCGGGCTGTAAAGAGCGCTGTGCTCGTGGTGTTGATCCACCTCCTCAAGTATCACTTCCAGCCGACGCACAGAACACAGAGCTGGCGAGCAACTTTGCGTGAGCATCGGCGTCGTTTACGGGACGAATTTGCTGATAGTCCAAGCCTGAGACCCTACGCTGAGCATGTCTTTACCGAATGTTACCAGGATGCCTGTGAGGAGGCGGCTGATGAGACGGGTCTGCCACTCGCGGCATTTCCTTCTGGGTGTCCCTTTACTCTAGCGCAAGTGCTTGATCGCAATTTCCTCCCGGATTGATGATTGGGACTCCGCGGGCTGTTCTTCATAAAATAGGGAAATAGGGGCCAATCTTTGATTGACAGTTCTGCTAGAAAAAAAGGATTTGGGGTCACCCATTAGAAGGCTCGTGTCAATACGTCGCACCTCTCCCTGAACATTTTTTGTATGCTCGTTTGAGTTTTCCTCTGATAGCAGCAAAGTCACATACTGTTCCGCACCCCAGTTTTCCGTCATGGCAGTGACAGCCTCTCCTGCGCACAGCACCAGTCACCCATCTAGATCAAGGCCGTGTCAGAGGGAGCGTCGCCGCTTCCCTCTCCTAGCCCTGGCCACTCAGTAGCCCCAGAAGACCGTCGGTGGCAAGTCATGTCCAATAGTGAAATTCACAGTTCGTGTGGTTCCCCTGTAAGGCCAACCTCTTCCTAGCTCATGACTTGGGCGGCCCTCGTGCTTCCGCGGTCAGTTGGAGGACTTCCAGTACGACGCAAAATCCCGACTGTCGCAAAACGCTCAATCTCCCCGGTCTCCACCATGATCGTCATGCCCAGAATCTGCCCAATCCCACTGCCCGTGAGTAAGGGCACAAATCCCGCACGCAGTATGGGCTGCGCCAGCACGCCCTCTTCTATTTGCGCACTCTGCTCCTCCCGACAGAAGTGTCAGAACTTAGAATCAAGTTTGGCATTGCACTCTGTCCTGCGGTAACGTAGTGAGGCTCACAGAAGGATGAGGGGGAGGAAGCCATGCTGTGTCCACATTGGGGGGCCACCACAACCACGGAACAAACAGACCGGGAAAAAGATTTGGGGTCAGGTCTTTCCTTTGGCAGCGCCTGCTTCTTCCTCACAACATTACTGAAGAACTATGAGCAATGTTCTCTCGGTTCCCTCATTCTTTGTCATCTTTGATAGCGGGGAGTGGGGGGCTTCGTAGAGCGTTGCTACCGATTCTAACGCTAGCCAAGCTTCGGGCGTCAGTACGGACAGACGAGCGGGCTGAAAGTCTTTAGTCTTCCGTGTAATCAGATACTCTGCACTGACCATCTCGCACTCGCGAGCTGGATATAATCCTCAAAGTCCCGGAGCGTCGCGGCAGCCTGCCGCTCGCCAGCCTGAAGGCGCTGTCGAGAATCCGGGGCGATTCATAACCGTTCTTATGAAAAGGGTGCGGAAAGCAAGGAGCGGGTGGCATGAAGGAAATCTTGCGCCTGTCCGCTGAAAGAAAGGACTCGTCCGTGTTCATCGTGCATGTGGTGCGGCGGATGCGACAGGCGCCGGCCCCGGTAGTCGGTCTGATGGTGAGGCAAGTTGTCCGCGCGAAGCACGTTCGCACCAGCATGATCAATCACGTTGTAGCTATAGCGACGCACCTGCAAGGCATGTTGCTCGAAGGCATACTCTTCGCGCAAAGACAGAGTCAACGCCGAGGACAGAGGGAGCACGAGGTGGAGAGCGTCTGTCAACAGAACAGTTTCGGTGATGACCGGAAACTCAGTGTGAAATGGATCGGGAACGACAAAAGTATCCGTCAGGATTTGGTAGAGCGACCAGCAATGCGCAAGGACAAGCGCCCGGCGTTGACGCTCAGACGGCATAAGCGGTCAGGTCTTTGAGTGGGAATTTTGCCTGCACGGCACGAAAATAACTGCGGTAGCACATGGCCCACTGCAGGAAGTCTGGATGATCCTCGGCTGGGGTGCCAGCAATCAAAGCGTAAAAAATCTCCGAGCGCATTCCATACTTCTGCTCGTAGCCGTGCAGCTCCGCCACTAGATCAGCAAGAACACGATCGGTTGAAAGCGCGCCACGAGTCGCCTGTTCGAGGAATGCTTTTTTGGTGAGCCGCCTTGGGGTTTTTCGCGTAGCCATCTGGCTGCCTCTGGTTCAGTAGCAAAATCCTTGACCAATAGTGACACACGCTTGGGGAGAAAGCCATGTCCATCCCCTGCACCATCTTCTTCCGCACCCTGTGTCACCTTGGCTTCCGAATTATCCTAAGCTGAGGATAAGAGATCCTCTGAGAAACTTGAACTGACGGTATAACTGTTATACCCTTCTCCCGTGCGGTTTAAGTTCAACAGGCAAAAAAGTGAGCAGTTAAGACGGAATCCACGGCGCGGTATAGGATTCGAAGAGGTGCAAGAGATCTGGACTCACCCGTACTACCTCGATCAGCGAAGTGACTACCCTGAACAGTATCGGGCCATTGGCTGGGTTAGCGGACAACTCTATGCCGTCGTTTTTGAAGTAAGGGAAGACAACGGGGGAGAATACTACCACCTCGTCACACTCTGGAAGGCCACGAAGGAGGAACGAACACTGTATGAAGAAAACTCTTAAATCGGGAAAGCCGGTCTCGGCTGAAGTCATTGCAAAGCTAGCCGAACGGGGGAAGGATGTGTCGAAGTATTTTACGAACAAGGGCCGGATGATGCCCCCTATCCAGCGGGTTAACATCGACTTTACCCAAGCTATGCTCAACGAGCTAGATGACGCAGCAAAAGAACTCAACATTAGTCGACAAGCTATCGTTAAAACCTTTGTCCGACAGGCTCTTGACCAGCACTATCTGGCGCGGAAGGCCCGTAATACTGTCTAAATCTGCTCAGAGCGCAGAATAGGGGTCAGGGCTTGCATTATGATTTTTCTATTTTGGCTATTCTGTCTCCGCCTGTTAGAAGGATTTGGGGTCAGGGCTTTACTTTGGCAGCACCCGCTTCTTCCTCACCACATTCTGAAGGACCATGAGCAACGTCCCTTCAGTTTTCTCACTCGTTGTCATCTTTGGTAGCAGGGAGTACATATTCAAGCCTGACCCCTTTCCCTGCCCACATAGGTGGCAGAGCCTGGATGCAGTGGAGCAGAAGCCAGGATACATGATTCAACCTGGAAGGAGCTTGAACCCTTCTTTAGCGGCCGCCTCGGCGAGTCTCGTATCAAAAGTGACAAACTCAATTCCTGCCGGTCGTTCTTCAGTCATGACACGATCGCCGAGGAATCCCAGAATCTCACCGTGCATTTCGCTCCTCAAGCAACGCTTGTAAGACTCCACAAGGTTTCCCGGGCGGGTCAGTCTCTAGGATCTCACGATCCAGAACGCCTGTGCCTCGTCGAATGAGCCCTTTGCGCTCCAGGGTCAGCAGCGCCGCTGTGCCCGCGCTATGCCCGCGTGCCTCTGCGGTGATCGGGACAATCTGGGCCACCGGCACATCGCGATCGAGAATGCGCACCACCTCGCCGTGGCTGCGCACGAGGTCCAAGTAGCGACTCAGTTGATTCTTGATTTCAGATATCTTAGCTTCTTTTGGCTGACGTAGTGGATAGATCCGCTAACAGAATAATAGTTTTTGATTTCGTCTTGAAAAACAAAATGCACGATGCCTTCCACAGCAGGGATCACATGTATGGCGGTGCGTTAGGAGAAGTCGGAGAAAACGGTTCAAGAGGGTTTATTGGCTGGTGGTCGAATGCAGCAGTGACCTTTGTGGAAAATCATGATACGGGGTTTTCACCAGGACAAGCTACAATACAGCTTTATGTCGCACCACCCTGCCCTGCTGCGTTTCATCAAGGATTTCAACTCTGGCCGTTATTTCGAGGCCCATGAGCATTTAGAGGAGGCACTCGACGAAGTTGAAGAGATCCCTGCTGCGTGGGAACTCTCTATCGGTCTGATCCAGATTGCCGTTGGCTATCACAAATGCGCTTCCGGCTATCCAGGTGGGGAAAAAATGCTCGGCTTGGGGTTAGCAAAGGTCTCCTCGTTACCGAACGTGTGCAACGGCGTGCGTTTAGAGGAACTACGACAACGGCTGCGAGAGGAGCTGACAGATATGCAAGGCGTGAAAGGACGGTTACAGAAAGATCCTCCGCGGATTACTCTCACTAAATAGAGTGGATGCTGCCCACTCTAAAAATTTTTGTTCCCTCCCCACAAACTGACTGCTGAAAGCTGATTACTGAAAGCTCATCTTTTCACACCCGCAAAATCGCCCCGCGCTCTGCTAAACGGTGCTGCAGCTTCTTGATGTCCACTTGCTTCGGTTCAATCCCCGCATGAACGGCTAAGGCTGCGGCCGTTCCAGCAGCTTCACCCGTTGCCATGCAGGGCGGGATCTCTTTGGTCGCATGATGGACGCGGTGATCAACTGAGATACAGCGACCCGCCACCAGCAGATTACTGAACTCCTGCGGCAAGAGCGACCGATACGGGATATAGTACAGGGCATCGTACTTCGTCCAATGGCCGGTAAGAGCAATGACGTCGCTGCAGGGTCGGTCTATGTCATCACGCCCCAGCATGTACTCGCCCACCAGTCGTCGGCTCTCAGTGATACCAAGCTGATCCGCGATATGGCAGAGATGCGCGTTGGCAAACCCGGGGATCTCTCGACGCAATCGATCGACCTCCTCCATGACTCGTTTGCGGCATGCCACTTCTGCGTAGGTGAGGTCTTCGGGGTTCGTGGCGTCAATTTTGCGCGTCACCCGTTCCGTTGCTCCCCAGGGCAGCAACACCTTTCCCTCACCAATAGTGTGAAAGAACCATCCTCCTGCCTGGATCGCAGCATCAGGGTTTTCTACCCCGCCCATGCAGAACCACAACCAAGGGAGGACATCTTCTTTTTCGTAGGCCGCTCCAGCTGAGGTGAAGACATCACCATCGCCACTGGCATCAATCACCACCTTGGCAAGAATAGCAAAGCGGCCGGATTTGCTTTGAAACGTGACACCTGTGATTCGATCGTTTTCAACTAACGCATCACAGGCATAGGCGTGCAACAACAGCCGCACCTTCGCTTCTTCGACCATCTGATTGAGAGCAAACTTGAACTCTTCAGGATCATACGCGACTGAGTAACGCACCCGGTGCGGTCCGTGGCCCCACACCAGGCCCCAGCGTTGGTTACGGCGAACGAGGGCCTCGTCTTCACTTCCCCACTCAGACCGAGGAGGAAAATAAGCGGCCCCGCGTTTCGCCATGCGATCAGTTACTTCCTGACAGAGGCCACCGACGACCTGCCGGCCACGGCCATCATCCAGGGTCAGCAACAAAATAATCAGGCCACCGGTGGCTAACCCACCCAGATAGCCCAAGCGCTCGACTAACATGACATCAGCACCATTACGGACCGCAGCAACCGCTGCCGATACCCCAGCCGAACCGCCACCGATCACCAGCACCTCGGTCTCCGCTTTCACTGGGGTTGAACGGGCAGGCTCTTTGACAAAGCGTTGTACGTTAGACATAGTGCTCTCACAGCTATCAGCTTTCAGCGGTCAGCTTTCAGCTTTTTGTTTTTTTACCTAAGAGCCTATCCGGATAACCTAAATTCGCCTTGAAAATAAAGCACTTTTGTAGTTATTCGGATAGGCTCTAAATCGAAACATATGACATTTGGGACACTCTCGCACGGTTGGTGAACCCACTTCCGCCCGGCCATAAACTGGCCGGGCTGCACGACGGCGCCGGCTGAAGCCGGCTTGCAGCCCCCTTCAGGGGGCGCTGCTATGAAGCCCGGCGATTGATCGCCGGGCGGAGGAACGAGAACAGGTTGTGACGCAGCATGCCAATCTTCTATGGTCTGATTTAGCTGGTGGCTGATTGCTGACCGCTTTTTCCTACCACATCTGTCTGAGTAACCCCAGCAGTGCCTCTTCCCCCCCTTGTTGTCGGTGCCACATGGCGCTCTCCTCAATCACAGCATGAGCAACCGCGGGCAGTTCGTCCTCCTTGGCCCCAACATCTCGCAATCGCCGGGGAACAGCGAAGGAATCGATGAACGCTTCCACCGTGTGCGCGGCTTCGGCAGCCACGTCCTCGGGCTTCTTTTTGTCGGTCTGAATACCGAATGCCTGCGCGATAAGCACCTGCCGGTCTAGCGTTTGCGGTGCGAGAAAACGCATGCAGTGCGGAATCGTGATACAGGAAGTGACCCCATGCGGCACATCCCAACGGGCGCCGATCTGATGACCAAAGATGTGGCTCAGACGCACCCCAACATTCGCCAGCCCAAAGATCGACAGCCAGGCCGCGACCTGGCACTCGCCACGCGCCTCGATATTGCTGGGCTCCTTCACGGCAAGAGGCAAGAAACGATGGAGCTTGCGAATTGCTTCCATCGCCAGGGTGTCGGTTACCGGTTGTGGGTTGACCGACCAGAGCGCCTCGATCGCATGATCGAGCGCCTTGATGCCCGTCGTAATCCAGAGTTGCGTCGGCGTCGCAACCGTGACCTCGGGATCAAGAACGACGATTTTGGGCATGATGCGTGGGTCCGCACGCACCGATTTCACCCGCGTCTTTTCATCGGTAATCCCCACAAACGGCGTGAATTCTCCAGCGGAAAGCGTGGTGGAGATGGCAATCTGCGGAATAGCCTCCTGTGGCTGGTCGCCCAATAATTGCAGCGCAACGATCTTGGCCGCGTCGATCGGGCTGCCACCGCCAAAACTGATGAGCAGGTCGGCCTGCGCTTCGCGAGCACGCACGACTGCTTCATCAACCGTATGGCTTGGCACGTGCTGTTGGCAGCCACTATAGGTGCCAACCCAGCGATCTTCGAGCAGCGTCTCTAGCTTACGTACAAGATCAGTTTTGGTTGCCAGAGTTTTCCCGGTGAGAATGAACGCTCGCTCTTTGCTAAGGCGATCTATTTCCTGAGGCACACGAGACAGTGCACCAGCGCCAAAGATGACCTTTTCTAACAACGGGAATTTGTATTCACGAATCATGTCTTCCCTCCTCTGAGCGTGTCACAGACACTAACGCGAATTTTCCTGCTCCTGCAAGACCTCCGCGCCTTGCATATGCTGATGTTCTTCGTCACATTGCAGAACCAGGAGGAAAACCTATGCGTGGAAGAATAGGGATAGGCATTCTGGCTGTTCTCGCCTGGGGATCGTTCACAGCAGCCAATGTCATTGATGAGAGTAAAATCATCGACCTCACGTACTCGTTCGATGAACATACTATTTTCTGGCCGACAGCCAAGCCGTTTCATCTCGAAGTTGTCGCAGCCGGTGAGACCGCTGGTGGATATTGGTATGAGGCGAACAATTTTTGTTTGGCTGAACACGGCGGTACCCATATGGACGCGCCTATTCACTTTGCCAAGGGCAAGCGTGCAGCCGACGAGGTGCCAGTGCAACAACTGATCGGTCCAGCGGTCGTTATCGATGTCCAGGCTCAGGCAGCCAAAGATCCAGACTACCGTGTCTCTGTTGCAGACCTCGAAGCCTGGGAGAAACAACATGGTCAGATCCCGCAAGGAGCAATTGTGCTGATGTGGAGTGGCTGGGGTGCACGGTGGCCGGATAAGAAGCAATACTTGGGAACCGATCAGCCTGGAGACGTTGCTAATCTACACTTTCCTGGCTTCTCACGCGAGGCTGCAGAGTTTCTCGTCATCCAGCGCGACATTGATGCGGTCGGCGTGGATACACCGAGTATTGATTACGGCCAGTCTAAAGATTTTATCGTCCACCAGATTATCAATGGCGCGGACAAGCCCGGGCTAGAAAACGTTGCAAATATGGAAAAACTCCCACCCATCGGCGCAACATTGATTGCGCTCCCAATGAAAATCGCCAAAGGGTCAGGTGGACCAGTGCGGATTATTGCGGTGTTACCGTGAGACGGAAAACGTCAAGCGGGCTCCGCAGTCTGACCGCATTTCTCCTCCGTATTACGTTTTCCTCTTTACGCCTTACGGTATTTCATTGAGCCGTATTCGCAAATCATCGAGGCGTAAGCGGATCCCACGAATCTTTTCTTCAAGCGCACGATGCTGGTCACGTGTCTGTGCCAGACGTAAGCGAAAGGTGGCAGTGCGTTCCGCGCCTAACTCTCCTGCGTGCTGGTTCACCTGTGACTCCATTTCATCGATGCCACGTTCCAGGCGGATCTCTTCGACTAACCAGTAACGGTACTCGCCTTCCAAGTCTTCCAGCATTTGCGCCAGGACAGCTTTCGGCGTCATGGAGCCTCTCTTCTCGTTTTCTATAACATAAAACGCTGACCATGGCTTGACTCCGTCCGCATATCAGCCAATAACGTTCGCTACATTTGTGAAGGAGCCGTGCTTATGACGACTCAGCGTACCCTAATGGCTGGTTACCGTATGTTGGATCTCTGCAATGAACGCGGGGTGCTCTGTGGCAAGATTTTTGCCGATATGGGAGCAGAAGTGATTAAGGTCGAACCGCCTGGAGGTGATGCGGCTCGCGCCCTACCGCCGTTCTACAAGAATGAAGTCAATCCAGAAAAGAGCCTGTTCTGGTTTGCGTATAACGCGGGGAAGAAAAGCGTCACGCTTGATCCGATCACTGCTGAAGGTCAGGCGGTGTTCCGGGATTTAGTCAAAGCCTCTGACTTCGTCGTCGAATCATTCCCTGTCGGGTATCTCGACAGCCTTGGACTCGGCTACGAAGCGCTCTCGCGCCTCAACCCTCGTATCATCCTTACTTCATTGACACCGTTTGGTGATACCGAACCAGGTCGAGGTCAGCAAGCCGATGACTTAGTGTTATGGGCGACTGGCGGCATGATGGCCATCATGGGCGAGCGCGACCGGCCTCCGGTGCGCATGAACTTGTTGCAGAGTTACTTTCACGCCAGCGCTGAAGCTGCGGTCGGTACTATGACCGCGCACTATCCACGCGAACTGACCGGTGAAGGACAACATGTCGTGGTGAATATGCAAGCCTGCATTGTCTGGACCTTGATGAATGAGCAGGCGTATCCTCTGCTGCACGGTAACTCAGTGCAGCGAAACGGCGTATTTGTCGGTTCTGAGGGCATGCGTCAACGCACGGTATTTCCATGCAAAGACGGGCACATCACCCTGCTCTTAGCTGGTGGCCCCTTAGCATTTTCTTTGCGTGCCTTTGTCAAATGGATGGACGAAAAAGGCATGGCTCCCTCATGGATGGTAGAAAAAGATTGGAGTATGTGGGGACCAGCAACGTTTATGAATGCCAAAGGAGAAGAAGTCCAAAAAGAAATCGATGCAATCGAATCTGCCGTCACACATTTTCTCATGACCATGACCAAAGCCGAGATTTACGCCGAGGCATTGAAGCGGCGTATTCTTCTCGCCCCAGTTTCCACTGTGGCTGATATTACCGCGAGTGAGCAGCTCGCAGCCCGGAATTTCTTCGTGCCCATCGTCCATGAAGACCTGGGAGCGCCCATCCTGTATCCAGGACCATTCGCTAAACTGAGCGAGACCCCGCTCAGTGTGGCCGGCCGTGCCCCACACGTTGGCGAACATAACAACGAGATCTATGGCGGGCTGCTCGGGTACAACAAGGAGCGGCTTCTAGCCTTGCGGGCAATGGGAGCGATTTAAAAAGAAGCGGTCAGCCGTCAGTGGTCAGCAATCAGCTAAAAGAAAAAGATACATGAAACCAAAACTTCAAGCTAAGGACCTGGGCAAGAATAACTGGGTCAATTCTTGTGGTGCGGGCCTCTGGCCTGCCCTTCACCATGCAGGCGGGACGCCTGCACCACAATATGAGAACGATCAACTTATTTCTGCTCGGCTCCTAAAGGCTGATTACTCATAGCTAATAGCTTACTCTTGGAGAGAAACCAATGAACCGTCGCTATGCGTTCGAAGAGATTAAAGTTGCTGACTTTACCTGGGTTGGTGTTGGACCAATCACCACCAAATACCTTGCTGACCACGGAGCCACGGTAGTGCGCCTCGAGTCCCATACCCGCCCTGACGTATTGAGGCTCGCCCCACCCTGGCGCGACGGACAACCAGGTCTGGACCGCAGCCAGTTTTTTGCCAGCTTTAATACCAGCAAGTACGGCATCACACTCGATTTGAGCAAACCAGAAGCCCAGGAACTCGCCAAAAAGCTCGTCGCGTGGGCCGATATAGCAGTTGAGAGTTTCACCCCTAAGGCGATGCGCAATTGGGGGCTTGATTACGAACACCTCAAGCAGGTCAATCCACAATTGATTATGCTCTCGACCTGCCAGCAGGGTCAAACCGGGCCACATGCCCTGTATCCAGGGTTTGGTCAGCTGATGGCTTCACTTGCTGGCTACTACCACATCTCTGGTTGGCCAGATCGTCCGCCAGCACCCCCTTATGGTGCGTACACCGATTTTATCGCTCCCCGCTTTGCTGCCACAGTGTTAATGGCGGCGCTCGATTATCGTCGCCGCACTGGGGTGGGCCAGTACATTGATCTTGCGCAGTATGAAGCATCGTTGCATTTTCTTGCCCCTGCGCTGCTCGATTATCATGTGAATGATCGAGTGTTAGAGCGCGAAGGAAATCGTTCGTTTCGTTCCGCCCCACATGGAGCTTATCGTTGCCAAGGAGAGGATCGCTGGCTGGCAGTTTCAGTGAGTAACGATGCACAATGGCAAGGATTGTTGGCAGCACTAGGAAATCCCAGTTGGGGGCAAGATCCACGCTTTGTTAGCCAAAACGATCGGCTTGCACACGGTGAAGAACTTGATCGTCTTGTCGAAGCCTGGACTGTCCAGCATGACGCTGAAGCAGCGGCAGACACCTTACAGAAAGCCGGAGTCCCAGCCGGAGTCGTGCAAAATTGCCTGGACCTTCACCAAGATCCCCGGCTTGAAGCATGGGGAATGTTCCAGTATTTGGCACACAAAGAAATGGGCCCTTCCCCATATGAAGGACATCAGTTCCGTCTGTCAAAAACTCCCGGAGAGTTGCGTTGGGCTGCGCCGGTCATGGGTCAGCATAACGAGTATATCTTCAAAGAAATCCTTGGTCTCAGCCAGGAAGAAATCGTCAGGTTGGCTGAGGAGAAGGTGATTTATTAAAACGGAATGAGTAATTTCACAATCTTCTTCGTACGTTTTACGCCTTAAGAAGCACGCTCACCTTCATTCCATTCGGCCTCTTTTCTGCCCGGGTGCTCACCGCATTCAACGACCGCCACTATTTAGCATATGATCTTCGCTAATAATGGAACGTAACCCCAGTCACAGAAAAACAGCCTTTCCTCACCTGCCTTTTTTCTGGTAAAGTGCCCGCCAGACCTGCAAAGGGAGGCTCGGATATGAGCAGTACTAAAATCGGAATAGGCTTTGGTTTGTGGCGGCTTGGCATGCCGAGCCCAGACACGATCTGTTCTTACGCAGAACGAGCTGAGGCCGTGGGCATCGACTCCATTTGGCTTTCTGATCACATTGTCTCGCGTAACCCAGAGTTGGAGATCTCGTGCATCATGGCGATGTTCGCTGCCCGCACGAAAAAGATCAAAATGGGGCCGAGTGTGCTGACCCTGCCTGCCCGTGACCCGGTACAGGTGGCAAAAACCTACGCCACCCTTGACTACCTCACCGGAAGTTGTGGACGGGTCATTATGGCAGTTGGGCTTGGCAGTGATCCTCGCGACTGCCTCGCTTGTGGGATTCTCCCAGAAGAGCGAGCCAAACGCATGGAAGAGGGCGTGCAGGTCATGCGTAAACTCTGGGCTGGGCCGCACGTGACGCATGAAGGACGATTCTACAAATTCACCGATGTCACTATCGAACCCCGTCCGGCGAAAGGAGCGCTCGACGTCTGGATCGGTGGCAAGAGCGATCTGGCCATCAAGCGAACTGCGAGATATGGTGATGGCTGGTTTCCCTCTTTTGTTACACCGGAAGAGTTTCAAACTGGGATGGAGAAACTTAAGGACTACGGGACACAGTACGGCCGCACGATGAACCCACGTGAGGCTGGAGTCTTGCTCTTAACGCACGTCAGCCACGATCGCACCCGTGCCCAGGACATCGCTCAGAAGTTTTTTCAAGGGTTTCCCATTCCACCGGAGTCGCTGCCGGCTCGCTGCGCTATCGGCACGCCGGAAGAATGTATTGAAAAGGTTCGTTCCTATGTTGAGGTTGGGTGCAGCAAATTTGTTCTTTGGCCCGTTGCACCACCTGATGAGTTAGTGTCTCAAATTGAAACGTATGGAAGGGAGATCATCCCTCACTTTTCCTAACGTTTGCTCATGAGAGCAGTACCCGCAGTTCGACCGATCCAGACTCAAGACTCAAGACCCTAGAGTGTTTATGGACGTTTTTGACTGTATCCGCACTCGCCCCGCAATTCGCAGTTTTCGCCCGGAGCCAATTCCAGACGCTGTGGTCAAAAAAATTCTCGAAGCCGGGCGACAAGCACACTCCCAACGAAACCGTCAACCCTGGCGTTTTGTCGTCATCCAAAATCGAGACACGCTGCAGCAGATCGGTGCCCTCGCTCCTACTGGACCGTACATTGCCGATGCACCTCTCGCTATCGCGCTCGTCATAGAGGGAGCGAAGAATCCGCAGATCGACGCCACGCGCACAGCCGAATGTTTGATGCTGGCCGCCTGGGGTGAAGGGGTGGGATCGTGTTGGGTCGGCGGACTGAATCGGCCAAAGATAAAGGAATTGCTTAACATTCCCGAAGCAGCAGACCTGATCACGGTCATCCCGCTTGGCTATCCAAGCGAAGAAGAAAAAGCCAAAAAGAAAATCAGAAAACGGCTGGACAAAATTGCCTACCGCGAGCGGTATGGGGAAGCGTATGTGTAACCTGAGTGGTCAGCACTCAGCCGTCAGCTTTCAGCAAAAAAGCAACAGAGAAGAGGCAAAGATATAACCTGCTCTTCAGCTGATGGCTGATAGCTGACCGCTTTTCATAGAAAGAGACTATGGATCGGATTGAAAGTAAGATTCGCACCAACGCTCCGGAGTTTCAGGCCAATACGACCCACATGGCGACTCTCGTCAGCCGTCTCAAAGAAGAATTGGCAAAAGCTCGGCTCGGTGGGCCAGAAGAATTTCGTAAGCGGCACAAAGAGCGCGGCAAGTTGTTAGCGCGCGAACGCATCGAGGCACTGCTCGACCCAAATACCCCCTTCATGGAACTCTCTCCTCTTGCTGCTTATGGCATGTACGATGACCCACCGTCGGCAGGCATCGTCACCGGCATCGGACTTATCCATGGACGCGAAGCCGTCGTCGTGTCAAATGATGCGACGGTCAAAGGTGGGAGCTACTACCCAATAACGGTGAAGAAACATCTACGTGCTCAAGAGATCGCTCAGAACAATCATCTGCCTTGCGTATATTTGGTCGACTCTGGCGGCGCGAACCTTCCCTATCAGGCTGAGATCTTTCCTGACCGTGAACATTTTGGACGCATTTTCTACAACGAAGCCCGCATGTCGGCGCTAGGCATCCCACAAATAGCTGTGGTCATGGGTTCTTGCACGGCAGGCGGGGCATATGTGCCAGCGATGGCCGACGAGAATGTCATCGTCAAAGAGCGCGGCACCATCTTCCTTGCCGGGCCACCATTGGTCAAAGCAGCCACCGGGGAAGAAGTAAGCGCTGAAGAACTAGGGGGCGGAGACGTGCATACGCGCATCTCTGGCGTCTCTGATCATCTCGCAGAGAATGATGAGCACGCTTTGGAGATTACTCGCTCAATCTTTGAAAATGTCCCCCGTCCACAAAAATTTCTGCTGAACTATGAAGAACCCGAAGAACCAGCCTACGATCCTGCAGAGCTCTACGGGGTAATTCCAAGAGACACGCGTGTTCCGTATGATGTCCATGAAGTGATCGCCCGTTTCGTTGATGGCAGCAGGCTGCATGAATTCAAGGCTCGATACAGTCCCACGTTAGTCACAGGCTTTGCCCGTATCCATGGCTATCTCGTCGGTATTGTCGCAAACAACGGCGTCTTATTCTCTGAGTCCGCCCTCAAAGGTTCTCACTTCATCGAGTTGTGTTGTCAGCGGAAGATTCCGTTAGTGTTTCTGCAAAATATCACTGGATTCATGGTTGGGAAAAAATACGAACAAGGCGGCATTGCCAAGGATGGAGCCAAAATGGTGCATGCAGTGGCGAATGCCCAAGTGCCGAAGTTTACCGTCATCATCGGCGCGTCCAACGGTGCTGGAAACTACGGCATGTGCGGTCGGTCCTACTCTCCACGATTGCTCTTTATGTGGCCGAACTCGCGTATTTCCGTGATGGGCGGAGAGCAGGCGGCGAACGTGCTCCTCACCGTCAAACTTCAGCAGTTACGAGAGAAAGGCCAGAGTATGAGTCCTGAAGAGCAACACGCCTTCATGGCACCAACGCTGGCGAAATACGAGGAAGAGGGGAATCCCTATTACTCCACCGCCCGATTATGGGACGATGGCATTCTTGATCCACGTGAAACTCGCGACGTTCTTGGACTCAGCATCGCGCTGTCTTTGAACGCCCCTATTCCTGACCATCGCGTTGGTGTATTCCGCATGTGAGGGAGGTTGCGAGCCGATGAAACAAAACGCGCTAAGGAGCGCAGTCAAATCGATGAACAATAAACACATATCGAAAGGGAAAAACCGTAATAGTCACGTGACGGTCTTGCAGGAACGAGCAGCTCTGACCAGCGGCATCGAAAAGAACGTCCGGCAAATCTTACAATACATGGGAGAAGACCCTGAACGTGAAGGATTACTGAAAACCCCAGCTCGTGTTGCCCGTGCCTTTGAGTATCTGACCAAGGGATACGACCAAGATCCCAAAGAAGTCATCAATGGAGCAATGTTCACCGAAGATTACCAGGAGATGATCCTGGTGAAGGATATCGACTTCTTCTCCCTGTGTGAACATCATATCCTACCCTTTTTCGGCAGAGCACACGTGGCGTATATCCCGAAAAACCGCATTGTGGGACTGAGCAAAGTCGCCCGGTTAGTGGAGGTATTCGCGCGGCGCTTGCAGGTCCAAGAGCGTTTGACTACGCAGATTGCCAACACCCTTATGGAAGAATTGGATCCTCTCGGGGTCGGAGTCATTATCAGAGCTGAACACCTGTGCATGCGCATGCGCGGAGTAGAAAAACAGAACTCCATCGTCACCACCAGCGCGATGTTGGGTGCTTTCCGCACTCACCAGGAAACCCGCGAAGAGTTCATCATTCTGGTGAATGGCAGTCAGCGCTGAGGCAGATAGTCTTGGGCGAACACTCCTACTGCCCGATCAAGCCCTAAGAGGGCGATCTGATAGGCATAGGTTTGATCGATGAGTTGAGTACGGACTTGGTTCAACGCGTTCAGCGAGGTGTTGACATCCAGGCTGGTCGCTAGTCCTACACGATATTGTTTCGAGGTGATGTCGTAATTTTCCTGCGCTAAAGCGACTTCTTTGTTCAAGGTCTCCAGGTTTGCGCCAAGGGTCTCAATCGTGAGAAGTGCAGTCTTGACATCGACGCCAATATCCTTGCGCAGACGATCAACCTGGAGCTGCGCTTGGATCATATTTTCGTTTTGCTCCTGCAGGTCGATTTCTCGCATGCCACCGTCGAATATCGGCACCTGAAAGATCACTTGGAGGGTCCAAAATTCATCAGGATTAGCGAAGGTCGCGTTGTTAATCCGGGGAAATTGAAACTGTGCACTGACTTGCGGGAAGTAACGCGCGACGACTTGATTCTTGCGCTGGCGAGCCATGTCTACGGCAAAGACCTGCGCGCGCAGATCCTGCCGCTGGGCATAGGCTTTTTCGAGCAGTTGCTCATACGCTGCTCCTGCATAGGAAAGCGCAGGCGGCTCAATCACCCCCAGGGGCTCACGGATGCCTATGGCACGAGCAAGTACGGTAAAGTTCAGTTGTAACGCATTGCGGGTGTCAATCAAGGCGCGCTCTGCACGCGCAACGGCCACCTCGGCACGCAGCACATCAGTCTTCGTGACTTCTCCTACCCGGAAACGAGCCTGAGCCTGCTTGAGTTCATCTTGGGCAAGTCGCAAGGTGTCCCGCGCCACAGCGACCTGGGCCTGGGCACGGAGGACACTGTAATAGGCTTGGGCCACTCCAAAGAGGACTTCACGGATAGTCAGATCGTACTGCTCTTTATTCTGCTTTACTGAGTCTTTGCCCAGTCGCCACGTAGGAGGGAAGGCAGGTTGAAGAAGAGGCTGGGTCACGGCGAAGAGGCCCTGCCATTGATTGAGCGGACGGATCGTCGAGGTTGAGATGCCAATCGGATTGTCGGCTGGCAGGTCGGGAGTTGTCCGCACAAAAGAAATTTCTTCTTTGTTACGCGTATAGATCCCCGTGATATCACCGCGCGGAGTGAGCAGGGCCACAGCCCGCCATGGTAGCAACTGCGCCTTGAGCAATTCCCGCTCAGCGATCTTGATTTGTTCTTCATTCGCCAGAGCTAACTGATAAGCTTCGTCTAAGGCAATCACTTGACCTGTAGGACTCTCCTCGATCACCATTCCCGCGGGAGGAATAAACGGCGGGGAGTGATCAGAGGACAGTGCGTTGCCGGTGCTCTGCGCAACAGTCTTTCCTCCCTGGAACGATTGCCTCTCTTGCCTGCGCTCTCCAGAATGACCTGAAGCAACCCCCAGTATCAGAGCAAACACCAGAGAGAAAGACACGCTACTCTTCCAACGTCGTTGATCCCGCTCTGGCACGTCGTTTTCGCCATCCATGTGTTTTCTCACCTCACCTTGTCTCAGTAGTCAGCCCAGTAGGGAGAGGAGATCGATAAGCCGGATTCTGTTCTCTCTCCCAACAAGAGAGAGCAACGGTCATTCCTCTCGGCGCGTTGTTACCAACGCGCTCAAGCAACCGAACCCGGAGGAAAAGAGTGGGGCTCTCTTGCCCGTGCGAGGGGCATCCTCCTATTTGGTCTTGCTCCGGGTGGGGTTTACCCAGCATCCCTGATCTCTCAGGGACCTGGTGAGATCTTACCTCACCTTTTCACCCTTACCGGCAGGCAAGACAGAAATAAGGGGCAGAGACAGAGAAAATCTGTTCACTTCTCTGTCTCACCTCTCTGTCTCTATCTCTCTCGCCGGCGGTCTCTTTTCTGTGGCACTTTCCCCGCCTTGCAGCGGGCCGCCATTAACGGCCACCCTGCCCCATGGAGTCCGGACTTTCCTCGTACTTGCAGGGCAAGCACGCGACCGCTTGATCTCCTCTCTCAGCTTGTCAGGCGTCAGGCGCCGCTCCTTGCGCCGCTTGCCAGTATAAAATCCGCCCACAGTGAGGACATTGAAAGATTGTCCCGTTACTTTGCAAATGGTTGCTCTGAATTTGGTTGCACATGTGCGGTGGGATACGCATGTGACAGCCTTGGCACGTCCCATCGCGAATCTCGACCACTGCAACTCCACCGCGTCGAGAAAAGATCCGTTCGTACCGGGCACACAAGTCCGCAGCCACGCTGCGGACAAGGTGTTCACGCTCTGCGCGTTCTTGCTGGACTTCTTGCTCAAGGGTCGCAACCCGCACCTCAACTTGAGCAGCTTCTTGCTCAATCTTGCTCTTTAACTCTTCAATCTGTGTGTACATTTGAGCGAACAGGATTTTTTCCTGCTCAATTTGCTCCATCAGCACGAGCACCTCATCTTCCAATTTACCGTTCGCTTCTTTCATCAGGTCAATCTCCCGGCGCAACGCCAGGAGTTCACGTTCGTTGCGGATCCGATTCAGCCGGACACGTTTTTCCTTGATCTTCGCCTCTTCCTCTTTGAGCTGCATTTCGACTGCACGATGGCGTGTTTCCAGTTCATTGATCCGCTGCTGCCGTTCCTCAGCTTCTCGTTCCTTGGTGGCGGCCTCTAAGACAAGAACGTTCACCCGCTGGCGTAGCTCTTGCAGGTCGTGTTCTTTCTGTTGGAGACGTTGATCAATTTCTTGAAGAGCAGCCAGCAAGGCAATCTGCGTGGCCAACGAGGACCTCCTTTCAACGGGTAACTTGACCACGGGCCAGGAGCCCGTCCCAAGGCGAGTGGGCCCACCAGGATTCGAACCTGGGACCAGCCGGTTATGAGCCGGCAGCTCTCACCACTGAGCTATGGGCCCGCATAATATTACGGAAACTTCATATCATACCCCTCGATCTTTTCCTATTCCTCCCTGTCCCATTCACGTAACCGCTGAAGGTTCCGCCTGAGTTCGATCTCATCCCCCTTTTGTTCGGCTGTGCGGATTGCTTGCAGTAGCCGTTCTCGTCCTAACTTCCTTTGGGAACTGCGGATTCTTGCAATGCAGTCCGTAAACATCTGCTCCCGTTCATCCCTATCCTCTTCTGAGCTATTGTTCACATATGCCCGGGTGACACGGTCAGCAACCGCCTTAGGCAGATGGTCGAGAAACGCACCGACATCAATCCGCTCACTTTGCTGCCAGGCAGCCACGATCTCTGCACCAAGGGTGTCCCAGTGATGAAAAGCTGAGAGAATTCCCTCCGCAGCCACACGCGCCGCAAGGGAACCATCAATCAGCATCAATTGAATCAATTCAGTTTCGGCTGTCAGGGGAATATTTTGCGGCTCGACCGCATCATTCATCAACGGCCTTTGCAGGCGCGGGCCATTCTGAAGAGTTGCGATGCGTCGGAGTTCTTCCTCACTGACCCCAAAACGCTGGGCGATCTGAGTGAACAATGCTCCGCGTGCGACAACATCGGTCATCGCCTCAAGTACAGCAAGGGCCTCTTTGGCTGCCTGAGCACGTTGGAAAGCCGATGCCCCTGGCGGAGGCGCATGGCGAGAAAAATAGAAATCTTCTAACGGTTCAGCCTGCTCGATAAGCGCGGCAAGCTCGGCTTGTCCATATTGACGGGCAAACGTATCAGGATCATACCCTTGTGGTAGAAACACCCCTCTTCCGCGTAGGTCGGTTTCCACACATAAAGGGAAAGCCCTAGTCGCGGCTCGCCGTCCCGCTTCATCGCCGTCGAAAAACATGTAGACTTCTTGGGCAAAACGACGAACCAACTGGAGTTGTTCGACCCCCAGCGCGGTTCCCAGCACCGCAACAGTTTCGTGATAGCCACTTTGTACTAAGGCGAGGAGATCAATGTAGCCTTCTACGACGAATACGCGTTCCTGACGTTGAATCGCCTCTTTGGCATGGTACAGACCGTACAGCAAAGTGCCCTTTTTGTAGAGCACCGAGTCTGGAGAGTTGAGGTACTTGGGAAGCGTACGACCCGGTGTACTCGGAGTCGTGGCCTCTTGCGCGATCGGCAACAGTCGGCCACCAAAGCCAACGATCCGTCCAACCACATCGGTAATAGGAAACATCAGGCGATGACGGAATCGGTCATAGTAGCGGCCACCCTCACGTCTCCCGACAAGACCGAGTGAGGCAGCCTTCTGCAGATCTGTCTGGTGATCCGAAAGGAATCGCACCAATCCTCCGCCCCAGGATGGCGCAAAACCGAGACGAAACCGTTCAGCGACTGCTGATTCGATGCCACGCTCAGCCAAATAGTCACGAGCGCTTTTCCCAGCGTTCCCCCATAGACAGCGTTGAAAATAGGTCGCAGCGACTTCATTCATGCGATAGAGTTGGGCGCGTTCCCGTGCTTGCGGATCTGCCGCACTGTGTGGGAGCGTCACGCCGGCTTTGTTGGCAAGACGCCGCACTGCTTCTGGAAAAGAGATGCCTTCAATACGCGTGAGAAACGTGAAGACATTGCCTCCTGCTCCGCAGCCAAAACAATGAAAAAATCCCCCCTCATCGTTGACACTAAACGACGGGGTATTCTCGCTATGGAAAGGGCACAGTCCGGTGTGGCTCCGTCCAGCTTTTCGCAGCGCGACGTACGCAGATACCACTTCCGCGATGCTCACACGCGCACGGATTTCAGAGAGGATCTCTTGAGGAATATGTTCCGCCATGCATCCATTCCGTGTCCGACTATCGGTCACAGGAATCAGGAAAAAAACACCCACTCCCTGAGGGAGTGGGTGACAAAAAAGCGACCGGGTGTTTCTCTTTCGAGAGTTTGTAGTTCAGTATCAATCAATAGAACGACCGGCTAGCGCGGCGCAGGGCGCGTTTTCGTGCGGCGACAGCTTTGCGTTTGCGTCGCACGCTCGGTTTTTCGTAGTGTTCACGCTTTTTGAGTTCCTGCAGGATACCAGCTTTCTCGCACTGTTTCTTGAAACGGCGGATCGCGCTTTCAATTGGTTCGTTATCTTTGACTCGCACTCCTGCCATGCTCGTTGTCACCCCCTCTCGGGCAGGTGTTACTAAAAAGGGCGTTCTCACTCTAGAGATTTTCCTTAGAAAGTCAAGGGATTTTATCGCTCCGTGCTTGACAGGAAAACTCACTCTGCGGTAAGCAAGCCCGAGAGTCATCCCAAGGAGGAGTATCATGGAATTTAAAGAAGTGGTCGGGCGGCGACGCTCGATCCGCTATTTTCTGCCATACCGTCCTGTAGAAAAAGAAAAAATACAAACGATCCTTGAAGCTGCTCGCCTCGCCTCTTGCGCAGTCAATGCCAGCTTCCTGCGCGCGATTGTCGTCGAGCGCGACACCATCTCACGGGAGGTATTGGAGTCACTCAAAGTCCCGACGACCACCCTCCAACTCGACATGGCACCGGTACATATGTATTTCTACGGCAACCTGAATGCAATCGAAGAGAGCCACGGAAAGACGCTGAAAGAACTGTATGATGTCGGCGCCCTCAATCCAACCCATGGCTGGAGCTACAAGTTTATCGATGAGGTGGTGTGGCCACAGATTCTTGAACCCATCAGCAAAAATCCCCAGATCCTGCCAGTCGCGGTGGCTATGGATTGTGGAGTGGCAATGAATCAAGCACTTCTCACTGCCTTCGATGAAGGGTTGGGTGCACTGCTCACCGCCTTTAACGCCGAGAATGCGAAAAAGGTGTTCAAAGTACCAGATCACTTTTTGCCACTCTATGCCATGCTTGTCGGATATCCAGCAGAGTCTTGGGAGGCCGGCGGGCAGCGTCCTCGTCCACCCTTCGAGAGCCTCTATTTCAAGGGGGAGTATGGGGTGCCAATGCAAAGAGACCCAGCAGTTATCGAGAAACTCAAGCAAGCAAACATGATTCAAGATCCCGCGCCGCTCCCCTGGCGTAAAGATGAAATCCGTGCGCTCTCTCGTATGTTTGGACTTCCCGAATAGCAAGCTTCCGGCTACAGGCAAAAGGCTACGGGGCGATCATTCAAGCCTATAGTCTGCGACCTGTAGCCGCCGTCTTGCTAAAAGCCACAAACAGAGAGGTCCCTCACGTCCACTGCAAAAAAATCTTCTCGTCAACGCTTGCGTGAACAGCTCGACCGAGTTCAGCCGTTTTCGCTTGTTCTCTTGGCCTGCGCAGTGGGTCTCGTCACCGGCGGCGGGGCTATTCTTTTTACGGAACTGATCCATGTGGTACAGTGGATTGCGCTTGGTTCGACCGAGCATCCCCTGTACGTCTTACCAACCCTTCCCTGGTATCACATTGTGTGTGTTCCCGCAGTTGGTGGGTTGCTGGTCGCACTTCTGGTTTTTCTGCTGCCCCGTGATGCAAAAGGACATGGAGTCCCGGAAGTCATCGAAGCCGTCGCTCTTGGCAGCGGAAAGATTCGCCCACAAGTCGCCCTCGTTAAATCTCTGATCTCGGCAACCACGATCGGCACTGGCGGCTCTGTTGGACGCGAAGGGCCGATTGTTCACATCGGCGCTTCATTAGGGTCTGCGCTCGGACAAGTTCTGCGCGTGCCACCGAACCGCCTCCCCGTCCTGGCGGGCTGTGGGGTTGCTGGCGGTATTGCGGCTGCGTTCAACGCGCCTATTGCGGGTGCGTTCTTTGCCCTGGAAGTGATTATGGGCAATTTTGCCATGCCTGCGTTTGGCCCAGTGATGCTCTCATCGGTCTTGGCCACAGTCGTCAGCCGCTCGTATTTTGGCGACCATCCTGCGTTTATCGTCCCTGGCTATACGCTCATCAGTGCATGGGAACTGCCGCTGTACCTCGGTCTGGGAGTCGCCTGTGGACTTGGTGGGTTAGTGTTTATGTTTGTCTTGGAAACGCTGGAGAACTGGTTTGCCAGACTACCGGTTCCTCATCTCCTGAAGCCAGCTTTAGGAGGCCTGATTCTCGGTGGAGCGCTCCTGTACGTGCCCGACGTCTACGGCGTTGGGTATGCCACGCTAGATGCCCTCCTCCGTGGTGGACTTTCCTGGCCCGGG
>CAZCWX010000183.1:0-22024 GCA_964502465.1 uncultured Enterobacteriaceae bacterium
CATCAACGTCCTCCTTACAGCACCGGGAAGGTTCCCGGCGCTCTATTGATTCACCATCTGTTGTGGTGCAGGCGTCCTCGCCTGCCTGGCTGGGTGCAGGCCAGAGGCCCGCACCACAAAGGCTCACCCTATTGTGCAGCAATGCCCCCATCAACCGCCATGGGCAAGCCGGTCACGAACGAGGCGGCATCTGAGCACAGCCACACCACAGCTGCGGCAATTTCTTCTGGTTTTCCCATTCGTCCGACAGGCTCGGCTGCGGTCATTCTTTCGGCTCGTCCTGGTCGCTGACCGGTGATGCGCTCAACCATCGGCGTGTGAATCACCCCCGGGCACACCGCATTCACACGGATGCCCGATTTGGCGTATTCCAACGCCGCGGTCTTGGTCAGTCCTACTACGCCATGTTTGCTCGCGACATAGGCGGGCATTTGCGGAACTCCCAACAGGCCGGCATCTGACGCAGTATTGACGATGGCTCCACCGCCTTGTTTGAGCATCTGGGGGATCTCGTATTTCATGCAGAGCCACACCGCGGTTAAATTGATGCGGATCACACGGTCCCACTCCGCTTCGCTATAATCAGCGGTCCTGCCGGTCGCACCCTCGATACCAGCATTATTATGGGCGCAGTCGAGCCGACCGTAGGTGGCGACGACTTTCTGCACCATTGCTTCGATGTCTGAGGCATTGGCCATATCTGCTTTGACAAAAATGGACTCACCCCCGGCGGCGTGAATCAGCTGTACCGTTTCTTCACCGCCGGTGACCACTATATCGGCAACAACGACCTTCGCGCCTTCGCGGGCAAACGTGAGCGCCGTTGCCCGGCCAATACCCGATCCTCCACCTGTCACCAACGCAATCTTGTCTTGTACTAATCCTGCCATTGTCTTGCTCCTTGGAAAACAAGCTTGTGTACGGAATTTGTCTGTCTATATAGAAAACTGCTCGTTGTGTGAATTCCCTCCTCATACATAAAATGTAAGACGATCTCGGCATGGAACTTACCGCTTTGTAGGAAGTCAATATAGACATCTGTATCAATCAGGTGTTTGGCCATCCTGCGTTCTCTTCCCTCCCCACCCTTTACCAGCAGTCTGCTCTAGCGAGCGCAAGATCTCCTTACGGAATACGACCATGTCCAGAGCCTTGTTAATCGTCTCTTCATCGGTCTGTGTTCCCAAGATGCGTTGGGCTCTTCGCATCTTCCCCTCGTCCAGGTATACATTCTTTCGCTTCAATACACTTTTCATAGATTTTATGTGCTCTTTCCCGAGCCTGAAATCAACAGCTCGTCTTCGAGTTCGGTCAGCAATGCCTTTGCCTCTCTTAGGTCTGCTGTGTCAAACCCTTCGGTGAACCAGCCATAGATCTCCGCCAGCACCCTGTGCGCTTCTTCTTTCTTGCCCTGGCTTTGCCACAGCCTCGCCAAGCTCATAGTTGCCCGCAACTCCAGCGACTTCGCCTGCTGCTTCCGTGCAATCTCAATAGCCTTGTGAAAACACGCTTCGGCCTTGGCTTGGGAGTTGGGGGTTAGGGGCTGGGGGCTAGGGTTTTCGGACTGCCGACTGCCGACTGTAAGACTAATTGACCCTTGAGCCGATACAATTCCGCCTCCCACCAGTGCTCTCCAGTTTTGTCGACCAGAGCTAGCGCCTCAGCCAACGTGTTCAACCCCTCTTCGGCCCGCCCCACTTTCCCATACGCCTCGGCCAGCAGCCACGTTAGCACGGCTTCCAGCGTCTTCTGTTTCTGCCGCTGAGGTGTCAAATTGAGCGGCGGGTAGTGCTCGGGAAGCGGGAGGGACAGCAAGGCGGCAAACAGCGGTATGATCTCCGATCGTTGGGGCGATTCATGAATTGCCCCGACCTCCAGCGCCGCCTCTAATTTGCGTAGTTTTTCTTCAGGCGAATCGTCACGGCTGAATCGGAGTACCCGCTGCAACAAATCGATGATCGGATAGAACGCACTATTCTGATGATAAGGTGAACAGCGGCACTCCAGCCACGTCTGTGTCTCTTCAGCAGTCCGCTCCTTGAGCACCCGCACCAGCCGCGACTTGCCTATCCCTGCCTCGCCACTCAGCAACACCACCTGCCCTTGTCCTTCTTTCGTCTGCTCCCACCGCTGCCACAATAGCCCGACCTCTTCCTCGCGGCCCACCAGCGGGGTTAACCCAGTGGTGACCGTGACCTCAAAGCGACTCTGCACCCTACTCTCGCTCAGCACTCGATAGGCAGTCAGCGGGACGGTGACTCCTTTTAACGTCTGCGGACCGAGGTTGTGGTACTCGAATAACCCTGTGGTCAGCCGAGAGGTGGCCGCACTGATCACGACTGTGTCTGGCTCGGCCAGGCCTGGCAAGCGGGCGGCGATGTTGGGGGTCTCGCCCAGCGCCATGGCCTCGCGATAGTCGTTCCCTCCCATTTCGCCGACCACCGCGAGACCAGTATGAATACCAATGCGGACTTGCAGGGGCGAGGTCTGCAGCACTGCGGCTCTTTGCTGTAAGCGTGCGTTCAAGGGTGGCAGCGCTGCCACGATCTCCAGCCCTGCACGCACGGCTCCCTGTGAATCATCTTCGTGGGCATGAGGATAGCCGAAGTACACCAAGAGGGCGTCGCCCGCGTAGCGAGCGATATAGCCGCCAAAGCGATGGATCACCTCCTCGCACACGACTTGGTACTCCTGCACCACTTCCCGTAGCTCTTCAGGGTCCAGCTTTTCTGCCAGCGGCGTAGAGCCGACCAGGTCACAGAACATCACAGTGAGCTGCCGGCGTTCGGCGGCCTCTAGTCTAGCGTCTCTCAGTCTGGGGTCTAGGGTCTGAGTAGGGGAAGTTCGCTCTTGCCCCCCTGACTCTAGACGCTAGACGCTAGACCGATTTTCTCCGCTTCCCCGCTTCCCCGCTTCTCCGTTTCTTTCTGTCCCCTTTCCCCAGCCCACACCAGCACCTTGCCGCTCTCGTCCACGGCCATTTGCTGCGCATCGATGAGTTCGTCCTTCAGGTCTTGCAGATAATCGTCATCGAGCGCGAACCGCCGCTTCAACGCTCCATAGGAAACCCGCCCCTGGCGCTGCAGGAGCTCTGTCACCTGTGCGAGAAGTTCATCGAAGGTCATAGATAGCCTTCCTCCACTGCCCAAACGGCCTGAGGGCCTTCATCGTCTTCTGAATTGACCGATGCGAAAGTACCACGAACGCGCTCGTTTGGCGACGCTGCATCTGAATCTGACGGAAGTCTCTGGTGACGATTGTGTTCCCGTTCGTGCTGAGCGTCGCCCGGAGGGCGGAGTCGAAGCATGAACAGCGCTCAACCGAGTTTTCTGCTGATCCTCTGTTTTCCCTTGACGCGAGGAGAGGTCACGTGCCATGCTGAGACCCTAGTGATCGAGGAAGCGGGTTCTCCTGGCGTGGAGTCGCAACTTAAGTCGCGGACAGAACTATGAAAACGACTACAGTCGCCACTACATACTCTGGCATTCATGCCAGACAAGTCACAGGACCTCGACACCGAAAGGAGGGTCACTGGTGTCTTTCAATAAGTGTGACGTTCGGTGCAAGATCCGCACCCATAGGGCAGAGCACTGTCTCTTGCCTGTGACGTGTCTACTCCTTTACCTGAGCGCTGTATCACCTGTGTGGGGAACAGGTGACAACGGTGCCACACCACGCACGTGGAAAACGGTGAGTGAGTTGTCTGCCGAAGAATTAGCGCAGGTAGACCTGCGCACGGACGCGCCACGTCATCCTGAATATCCGTACCTGCCGGCGGAATCGTATCCCTTTACCCCACCGTACACTGCGGAAGAGATGGGATATCGGATGATGGAATTTACTCAACGCCCGCGCTGGTCGTGCGTCTATGCCAACCTCTTTGGCTCGATCTCCAGCGAAGGTTCCCTTCTCGGGCAGGGCCGGGCGGTGAATTTAGTCGCATACCCCACTCCAGAAGGCGCCGCCGTAGAACTCGCCAAGAAGCCAGGCGAGGAAGTGTACCGTCAATTGACCCAACAGCTCTTCCCTCCCGAGGCGTATACCTCCCAGACGCTGGTGATCCGTTATCGCACGGACCAGCAGTTTATCAAAAAAGAGGATATGTTTGCCTATTCGCCGGCCTTGCGTCGCGTTCGTCATCAGAACTCCTGGCGGCGGAACGACCGCTATCCGCAAATGGCAATGACGCTGGACGATGCCTCTGGCCGAAGCGCCTGGGAGTACTCTTGGACGTTACTCGGGACCGATATCCTGTTCGAAACCGTGAGGTTTCCCGTGACCCGTCCTCAGGTCACGATCACCGAAGCGGATGACACGTATCGTGAAATCGCAACGAAGGATCTGAAACTCATGGGAGAGGACTACCCATTTTATACGCCAGCCGGTGGGGTAGAGTGCTACGTGGTCGAAGCCCGTACCCGCGAAGACTGGCTGCCGAATTATCATGCCTCTCGTGTGCTATACTGGCTTGACAAGCATGCGTTCTATCCCTTGCGTATCGAGACCTACGATCGTCAGGGGAATCTGAGCCGTGTGGAGGTCCGGCTCACCAAACTGATTCATACCGATTTAGGAGAGCGCGGCTATAGCCCCTTTATCCTCGTGTATTGGGACCTGGCAACCGATCTTTTGACGTACAATATCCGCGACGGCGTTCGACTGACGCGCTGGTCTCCGGAAGATGTGCTCACCTTCTTCAGCCCGGACTTTATGCGGCGGAAGTGGTATCTGATGCCGGTGCGGAGCTATCTGGGGATAGACCGCCCGGAAGAATTTTACTTACGGCCCGGGCTGGAGTCGGGGAAGTTCCCCCAACTCCGGGCGATCCAGCTCCCTGCGACACTCACGGAACGCATTCAGGCACAAGACGCGGCTGGGCGGTTGGTCTTCGAAGCGCCAACCTCCACCGTGTCACCCATACAGTAGGTGAAGCAAGCGGAGTAGAGTAGTGACAGTAGCGTGCGCTGTGTGCACGACACATTGAGAATGACCCATGGGGCAACTTTCCGTCGTGTGAATACTGGGGAGAACATGGTCTCTTTCTGACAGAAAGGCTAGTGTGAAGCCTTGACTTTACACCGCAGATTTTTTAGTCTTGCTCTGTTGCCGGTTTTATAGGCAACATACATTCCCCAATAAGGACCACAGGCATGAGGCGAACCCGGATCAGACGATAATCCCGTAGCGCTGGAACGGTACGCCTAGAAACAGGCTGTGTTTGGAGAAGAGCACAGTACCGTTCTTCGCTTGTGGGCTTGCCCTTCGTATGATCCCGGTCTCTTCTCGTGCCTGAAGATCAGACTTGCAAACCGCTCTCGATTCGTCTTCGCCAAGGGTCATCTAGTTTCGGGTAGCCTTTTTTGTTTCCTCCTCCAGGCCACGGCACGAAAAGATGCCTGTGGCCTTTTTCTTTTTGGGCCGAAGGAGGAATCCGGATGAGTCAGGCACAGGTCATTTTTTACAACGTGTCATTTATATGCCGCAAGAGATCGACCGACACATTACACAAAGTCTGCTGGCGCGAGTACGCAGCCTGCCCAAAGAGAAGCTCGGGCAGCTCATGACGATTGTAAGTTGCCTTGGATCACGCCCACAGCGCCTCTTGGAAACACAGGAGCCTAGCCCTGGCGAAATCCACAAAATCCTTCTGGCGCTGGGGATCAGCCAAGTGCCACACATGATCATCATGGACGAGCCGACCAATCACCTCGATCTGCCGTCCATCAAGTGCCTTGAAAACGCGCTTGCCGAGTGCCCTTGTGGCGTGCTGCTGGTGAGCCACGACCAGTATTTTCTCGATCATCTCACGACCATCCGCTGGCACATCGCTGCGGACCGAGAAGGATCAAGAAATACTCACATGCGCCTACACATCACAGCAAAGCAGGAGTCTGGACAGCACTACTGGATTCAATAGACAATGGGGGACGATCGGAGTCGGGAAACTCAGATCGTTCACCCTGAGCAGGGGGAAGACAAAATCTCATTTCGTCAAGGAGGGACAGATGATGAAGCTTGCAGGTCAGGTAGCCATTGTAACGGGTGGCGGTTCAGGCCAGGGAAGAGCAACGGCGATCCTCTTTGCCCAAGAAGGGGCGAAAGTCGTTGTCGGAGACATCAATGATAAGGGGGCGGCAGAAACGGCACACTTCATTGACCACCAGGAAGGAGGGCAGGCAGTAGCGGTAAAGGCCAATGTCACCAAGGCAGATGAGGTCCAGGGTATGGTAGACACCGCGCTCGCGCAGTACGGCAGACTGGATATTCTCATCAACAATGCCGGCGCAACCTTGTTCAAAGGGATTGATGAGACCTCCGAGGAAGATTGGAACCGCATACTCGATACCAATCTCAAGAGCGTCTTTCTGTGCTGCAAGGCTGCGATTCCTACCATGCGGCGCAGTGGTGGTGGCAGTATTGTCAATATCGCCTCGGTTGCTGGGCTAATGGGGATGCCGCAGCATTTCGCCTACTGTGCCGCCAAAGCCGGGGTGATTCACTTGACCAAATCCCTGGCACTTGACCATGGCCGGGAGAATATTCGTATCAACTGTATTTGTCCGGGTGGCGTGCTGACACCGATGCTTGGTGAGGTCATCGATATCAACAATTCTGCACAGATTGAGCGCATCGCCCAGCAGCACGCGTTGGGACGCATTGCCGACCCTGAGGAGATCGCGCGGGTCAGTCTCTTCCTCTGTTCCAAAGATGCCTCATTTATGACTGGTGCGGCGGTAACGGTAGATGGCGGCATTGCCGCCGGTCGCATGGGTCAGATGCATTCACGCTAGGAGGGAAGACGCATACATTAGTCCCAACTTAAGCTATTTTTCCTGCACTTGGGGCTTTGGGTTCCCTCTCCCCTCGCGGGAGAGGGACAGGGTGAGGGGGTGTAGGGCACTGTTGGAGCCGTTCATACCCCGTCCTGGCTTTTTTTATCGTTCTTCAGTTTTTTCTTGCTTCCTTCTGAGGACATCAAGGATCTCTTCTACCGCGCTTCTCCCCAAGAAGTTTGATCAGCTTCGACCGTCGGCGGGCAGGCATCTTTTGCAGGTTATCAAGGACAAGTGTTGGCTGCGCGCTAGGGGAAGGTCACGCTTAAGGGGTGAGTACCTCCATCTCTGTGAACTTGGTGAAGTGGTTCCTATTGTAGGTATAGAGATATTTCACGTTGTTGGAGAGCATCGTCGTTACAATATGCAAATCAAAAATCTCTTGTTGAGTTACTTCGTATTTCTTGAGGAGCGCCATGATTTTGTCGAGAATATCTGACCCTGGGTAAATTTTGCGAATGTGTTTTGACTGCACGTACTTTTCAACTTCTTCAATAGCTTCCTCCTTCGTTCACTGAGAGTGCCTTTCACCCCTAGAGGCCAAGCAGCGAACGAAACTGCTTGTGGACCCTGCCCCGTATCTTCTCCTATTGTTTCCTGGTGCTGCATGTGCGTTTGCTGTTTCTTGCGCTGTCGTATAAACTCAACGAATTCTGCAACGAGCCTTGCTTCTTCGTCCGACAGGCCATGAGCGTCAATTGTATCCATAATTCCTCTCCACTCTCTCGTTGCATTTTATAGCAGGGCTGGTTAGTCTAGGCCACTTACAACACGCCTGAGAGCAATTGCCGCCGGTGCCAAGGTCTTGTATAGCTCGGGTGCGAAGGAGGGTTCACGATGCCGAAGAAAAAAGTGCTAATCGCGGGCGCATCCGGCTTGGTTGGGAGCGCCGCAGTGCGGCATTTCGCCCAGCTCGAGGATTGGGACGTCGTCGGGGTTTCTCGCCGCATTCCTGCCAGCTTGGAAGGCGCCACTCTGCTGTCGGTTGATCTCACCGACAAGCCGCGCTGTACTGAGGTCTTCACGCAGATGACCGATGTGACCCATGTGGTCTACGCCGCGGTCAATGAAACCCCTGGCCTCGTGCAGGGGTGGCGCGATCGCGAGCACATGCACCTCAACCTCACGATGCTGGAAAATCTCTTTGCACCTGTGGAAGCTGTCGCAAAAGGATTGCAACATGTTTCTCTCCTCCAGGGGACCAAAGCATATGGAGCCCACCTTGGTCCTATTGCCATCCCCGCACGAGAACGGACGCCACGTCACCAACATGAAAACTTCTATTGGTTACAAGAGGACTATCTCCGGGAGAAACAGCTGGGCAAAGCCTGGCAGTGGACCATTTGGCGGCCACAGTTGATCTTTGGCGATGCGATTGGCAGTAACCTGAATGCGATTCCCGCCATTGGCGTCTATGCTGCTCTGCGGCGTGAGGCGGGACTGCCACTGTCATTTCCGGGTGGCCCGCCGTATGTGTTCGAGGCGGTAGACTCTGATCTGTTAGCCCGAGCTATGGCGTGGGCAGCCACAGCGCCTGCTGCAGGCAATGAGATCTTCAATATCACCAATGGCGATGTCTTTGTGTGGCAGAACGTGTGGCCTACCATCGCAGAGGCCGTGGGCATGAAGGTCGGACCACCAGAACCGCTCTCGCTGGCACAGGAGATGCCCAAGCGAGAGGCCGAATGGGCGGCTGTCGTGCAGAAATACAAACTGCGTGCTCCTACCAGCTTGCAGGCGTTCGTGGGAGAATCGTTTTCCCTGACCGACTTTTGTTTCGCCTGCGGGGCGGATCATCCGCCGCCGCCGATGATTGTAAGCACCATCAAGCTGCGGCAAGCCGGGTTTCACGAGTGCATGGATACCGAAGACATGTTCCGCAAATGGTTTCGGCGATTCCAGGACCTACGGCTGCTGCCCCCGCCTTAAGTGCGAGGGAAGGGGACTGTGTGGGCTCGTCCTTTTCCCTCTTCTTGGCGCTCCTGCACTCCCGTCATTTCACCATCTTTCTGGGGTTTGGATGTTCGTAGCCGACAATGGGATGAGGGCGGTAGGGCGCCTCCATCGCGGCCACTTCCTCTGCGCTGAGCGTGATATCGACCGTCGCGAAAATCTCCTTGAGATGGTGCGTCTTAGTGGCACCGACGATCGGCGCGGTCACACCCGGTGCCTGCAGCACCCAGGCGCACGCGAGCTGCGTTGGGGTTACCCCACGCTCCTTTGCGATCTTCTGCACCGCGACCGCGATCTCGTAATCGTTCTCATGGAAATACAAGTTTCTTGCTATTTTGTCGGTCTGTGCCCGTTTGGTCGGCCCCTCTCCAGGCGTGCGCAAGCGGTCTCCCTCTAGGAGCCCACGTGCTAGTGGACTCCAGGGAATCAGTGCTACGCCCTGATCGATACATAGCGGGATCATCTCGCGCTCTTCCTCACGAGCGATGAGGTTGTAGTGGTTTTGCATGGCGATGAATCGGTGCCAGCCGTGCTCTTTGGCGGTGGAGAGGGCCTTGGCGAACTGCCACGCTGCCATGCTGCTGGCCCCGAGATACCGGACCTTGCCGGTGCGCACGAGAGAATCGAGCGCCTCCAGCGTCTCCTCGATCGGCGTTGTATAGTCCCAGCGGTGGATCTGGTAGAGGTCGATGTACTCCATTTTGAGCCGACGCAACGAATGCTCACAAGCCTCGATGATGTGTTTGCGACTGAGCCCACGGCGGTTCGGCCCCGGTCCCATAGGGCCGTGGACCTTGGTCGCTACGACGATATCATCACGCGAGGCCATCTCACCGAGCCAGCGACCAGTGATCTCTTCGCTGACACCGTTCGAATAGACGTCGGCTGTATCGAAGAAGTTAATGCCGGCTTCGAGGGCAAGGGCAAAGTGCTCACGCGCCTCGGCGGCACCGACCGTCCATTCGCGCCATTTGCCGTCGCCGTAACTCATGCATCCGAGGCAGATGCGGGACACGGTGATGCCAGTATTGCCAAGCTTTGTGTACTGCATGGTTTTTCCCCTTCGCTCTCAACTCAGCAGCCGGGAATGGTCTCTTGGCTGCACGCTGTCATCCTCGCTGGTGGATGATGTAACGGTTTAACCGGCATTGTCAAGTGAAGGTGTGACAACAGGTCATTGCAATCATCATTGCAGCTCACAGCAGAGTTTTATATAGCGTTGTCTCAGGAAGAGAGGAGAAGATATGAGTACAAATCTGCAGTGGCCGATTGAGCATCCCGAGCGAATGCAGCTCTATTCGCTGGCGACGCCTAACGGGCAAAAGGTCAGCATTGCCCTGGAAGAGTTGGGCGTGCCGTACGAAGCTCACAAAGTGAATATCTTAGAAGGTGAGCAGTTCACCGACGAGTTCAAAGCGATCTGTCCAAATGCCAAAATTCCCGCCCTTGTTGATCCTGACGGTCCCGATGGGCGACCGTTAGCAATCTTTGAGTCGGGAGCCATATTGCTCCATCTAGGGGAGAAAACCGGCAAACTCCTGCCCACCAATCCGCGTCAACGCAGCGAGTGTGTACAGTGGCTGTTCTTCCAGATGGCCAATGTGGGACCGATGTTCGGCCAATTTGGCCATTTCTATCGCTTTGCCAAGGAGAAACTGCCATACGCGATTGAGCGCTATACCAACGAAGCCCGCCGCCTGCTTGGTGTACTGGAGACACGGCTCGTCGGGCGTGAGTATCTGGTTGATAACGAGTACACGATCGCTGACATTGCGACATTTCCCTGGGTGGGGTGTTTGGATTGGGGATATAATGCGAGTGACGATCTCAAGCTGGAAGAAGCATTCCCCTAGGTGATGGCGTGGTATGCGCGCTGTACCGAGCGTCCGGCGTCGGTACGTGGGGCAAAGGTGTGCCCGTTTTAAGCGCTAAGCTATCAGAGGCTGAAGGCTGCAGGCCTAAGGCTCCAGGGAGGTTCCCTAAAGCCTGGGGCCTTGCCTATTTCCTTGTCCTACTGACTACTGAGAGCTGATTGCTGACCGCTGCTTTATGCTACCTGGCCGTTGCGCAGCAACTTGCCCGACGTGGCGTTGGTACACGTGCCATCTTCAAAAGTGACCTGGCCATTCACCAGCACCCAGCGGTAGCCTTCGGACTTCTGGACGCGGCGCCACTCGTTCGCTGGCAAGTCGTGGACCACCTCCGAAGGCAGGATTTTGAGGTTCTCTAAGTCGTAGGCGATAATATCCGCCGCCAGGCCTTCTCGCAGACAGCCTCGGTCTTTAATGCCGGCTGCCCACGCAGTCAGGTAACTGAGCCGGTAATGCGCCTCTTCGAGAGACAGGACGCCGGAATCCCGTACCATCCACGTGAGCATGTCGGTGGAATAGGTACCTGGCGTGATGAACTTGATGTGTGCCCCACCATCGGATACGCCTGGGAGGGTGTACGGGGAAGCCATAATCTCACGGTAATTCTCTACGTTGTTATTGATGACTGGTCCCCGCCACACGATCTGGATATTGTCTGCGACTGACAGGTCGAGCATGGCATCAATTGGATGCTTGTTTTCGCGCTCGGCAATCTGGCCCACAGACAGGCCCTCGTACTTTTTGAGGTCCGGGTGCTGTACCTGGTGAGCCACGAATGCCGTCAACTCGCCGAACAAGAAATCGCGCGACTTCGTACCGGCATCATACTCCTCGCGCAGCGCCGCACGAATGCGAGGATTGGCAAGCTTGGCTTTTTTCTCTTCGAGTGTGCCAGTGGTCGCCTCGCGCCAGTTCGGGCTGTCGTCGAACAAGTTCCAGTTCTCGAAGGTGATATAGTTCGCCGCGCGCGCGGTGACAGCCTGGCCGAATACTGGCTTGCCTTGTTTATTGGCCTCAGCCAGCCACCGGAGCTGGGCGCGATAGACATAGGGAAACTTATCGTTCACCGCCACAGCATTAAACAGTACGGGACGGCCGCTTTCTGCAGACAAGAGCGCATTAAAATCGAAGTCGTTGTGCATGCCGGCTCTGGGATCATCGACGCCAACGCTCGAGCGGGTAAACTGAATGCAGCCGGTGCCTTTCTCTCCCAGCGCTCGTGCCATTGTGACATAGAAGCTGTCGGGTAGCACATCCGAAATCATCGGGCTGCCGTCATAATCACACTGGACTGCCGACGTCCCTCCGGGCACTAATTGCTGCGCTCCCCAGCCAAAGGCGCCGGCATCGATGGCTTCGTGCAACAACTGCGCAATCTGTGCGGTTTCTTTCTCATTGGGCAGGCGGCTCTTGGCTTCAGCGAAGCTGCCCATCACATACGCCACCGCGGGTGAGATGGGAAACAGATGGGAGATGTTGATACCCAACGGCAACCGGTCCAGCCGATCCAGATATTGGGGAAAGGTTTCCCAATTGAAATCCATCGACACCCGCATTGGCTCAAGCGGAATCGCTTCGTTGCGTGACAATGCGAGCATCGCTCGTTCCGCATCTTTTGGGTGCAGCGGGGCAAAGCCAAATCCACAGTTGCCCATGGTGATCGAAGTAACGCCGTGCCAACTAGAGATCGTGAGATAGGGATCCCAGTGGACCTGAGCGTCATAGTGGGTATGCAGGTCAATGCCGCCTGGCGCGACGATCAGCCCACGCGCATCTAAGACCTGCTTGGCATCGCTGCTCTTGAGACGACCAATTTTGGCGATCTTGCCATTTTTGATACCAATGTCGGCCTTGTAGCGCGGCACGCGAGTGCCATCGACAACCGTACCATCTTTAATCATTACATCGAATTCAGCCATGACATATCCTCCTTCTTTTTGGATTAAAATGAATAAGCGGACAACGAAATGAACATTCACTCAGTTTTATTGCCCCAACCATGCCATAGAAGGCAAGGCCCTGTCAATTCGTGTCCTTAAATGAACCCCTCGGCTGCTCAGACGATTGGGCCTTCTTGACACGCTTCCAGGAGCAGGTAGAGATCCTCGGGGGTGGCATTCCCCCAATCAGCCGCTTCGTGCGGATTGCGGCCCATTGTTTTAACGGCCGTTACGGCCTCTTCTATCGAGAAACCCCGACCAAAAACCAACCAGGCAGCGAGCACGTGTCCGGCGCGCCCCCGGCCACCCTGGCAGTGCACAACCACTGACTCGCCTGTCGTGTCTGACTCCTTGAGAAAGGGAAGAATACGTTCTTTGAGCAGGCCCACATCGCAGAGATGGTAGTCTGGTATTGGCGCCCAGCAGACATTCTCCGGTCCGAACTCTCGGCTGTAGGCTACTAACAGATCTTCTTTATAGAGCTTGAGCTGATCGGCATGCAGCAGACAACAGACGCGCCTGATACCGTGCTCTTTCATATAGGCGATCCATTCGCCCATGCGGAGCAACGAATACGCTGGTCCCTGGGCGCCAAACACTACGGGTTCATGCTGAGCTGCTGGTCCGAGGCGAAATTTTCTCATGCCTTCTTTCTGAACCGCGCGTCCCCCCTTTGAAAAAGGGGGGACAGGGGGGATTTATATGCGGCACCTAACGTTGGGGCTGTGTTACCTTGCCTGGCGGCCGTAACGGAGGAGTCCGCCCGGTGTGGCACCGGTGCATTTGCCGTCTTCGAAGGTAGTCTCACCGTTGACCATGATCCAGCGATACCCTTCGGCTTTCTGCACCCGCCGCCATTCTCCTGCTGGCAGGTCATAGGCGATCTCGATCGGCAGGGCTTTCAGGTTGTTGAAATCATAGACCACAATATCTGCCGCCAGTCCTTCGCGCAGCGTCCCGCGATCTTTGAACTGCGCTGCCCACGCCGGCAACGCGCTGAGCCGGAAATGCGCCTCTTCTAACGAGAGGGCTCCGGTATCGCGTACCAGCCAGCTCAGCATGTCCGTCGGATAGACACCCAGCGTGAGGAACTTGATGTGGGCGCCACCGTCAGACACCCCTGGGATAGACGCAGGGGAACTCAGCATCTCCTGGTGTACGTGCGGGTCGTTATTGACGACTGGCCCCAACCACTCCGTCTGCAGGTTGTCCGCTACCGAGATGTCCAGGATGGTGTCGATCACATGCTTGTTCTCGCGTTTGGCGATCTCTTCCACCGATAGCCCCAGATATTTCTCACGCAGGTCCGGGCGATCGATCTTGAGCGCAATATACTTATGCAACTCACCAAAGATAAAGTCGCGGGTCGGTGTGCCGGCGTCATACTCTGCCCGCATGGCCTGACGAAGTTCAGGGTTGGACAGTTTGGCCTTCTTCTCTTCTGGCGTGCCTAGCGTAGCCTCGCGCCAGGCAGAGTTGTCATCAAACAAGTTCCAGTCTTGGAAGTTGATAATAAACGGGGCGCGGACCGTAGCGGCCTGTCCATACACGGGAATCCCTTTGGCCACCATTTCATTGAGCCACTTCAGCTGGAGGCGGAGAGGTTCCACAATTTTTTCATGCGCCACCAAGGCATTATAGATCACCGAATGACCGCTCTGCTCCGCCAGTTGGGTGCTGAAGTTCATGTCGCGGTGCATGCCGATGCCCTGATCATTTCCCGTCGCACTGGACTGGGTAATCTGAATGAACCCGGCCTCGTATTCGCGCAACGCCTGCGCCATGGCCAGATAGAATTCATCTGGCAACACGTCGGAAATCATCGGTGACCCGTCATAGTCGCGCTGTACGGACGCTGTGCTCTCAGGGAACAAGCGTTGGGCTCCCCAGCCAATCGCGCCAGCTTGCATCGCTTCATGGAACAGTCGAATCGCCGTCTGCACCTCTTTCTCGTTGGGCAAGCGTTTTTTCGCTTCGCTAAAGCCGCCCATGGCATACGCCACTAAAGGAGTGACTGGCACGAGCTGAGAGAGATTGATCCCCAACGGCAGACGATCAAGATGCTCCATCCACTGCGGGAAGGTCTCCCACTCGGGTACCATCGACACCTTCATCGGCTCGAGCGGAATCGCCTCGTTGCGTGAGAGCGACAGCAAGGCACGGTCGAAGTCTTTGGCGTAGACGGGAGCGAAGCCAAATCCACAGTTGCCGATCGTCACAGAGGTGACGCCGTGCCAGCCGCCGATCGAGCAGTATGGATCCCAGTGCAACTGCGCATCGTAATGCGTGTGCAGATCAATGAAGCCTGGGGCAACAATCAGCCCACTGGCATCCAGCACGCGCTTGGCGTCGCTGCTTGACAAACGGCCAATCGCCGCGATCTTGCCGTTCGTGATACCGATATCCCCTCTGTAGCGCGGCACCCGCGTGCCATCGACAATCGTGCCACCTTTAATAAGCGTATCGAACTGCGCCATAACTCCCTCCTTTTAGATATATGGGTTGCAGAAATCAGTTCCCGTGGCGATGGAGGAGCGCTCCATCGTCCACGAACACGCATGCCGCTCACAAGTCCCTTACAACGCAGCCGCTCGGGTGTCCTCTACCGCGATTGTGCGGTGTGGGTTGAAGTAGGGCAGGATGTGCTTCCCGATCCGTTGGATGGACCGCATGATGTTTTGATGCGGAATACGTCCGGCTTGTTTGAAGCAGATCACCTGGCTGAGACCCGCTTTCTGGAAATTCTCCAGCTTGCGGATGACTTCATCGGGATTGCCAACAACGACCATGTGATGATCCTTGAGTTCAGCATCGGAGGCGTCTTTCGGATCCAGGTCCATGGCAAAGACATTGCGGAGGTACTCATACGAGTACAGCTTATTCTTTACCATGAGAGGCTCGAACAGCTTCGCCACGTTGTGCAGGAACCACCGCGCGCCCTCTAAACCGATCGCTTCTTCTTCTTTGTTTTCCGCGACGTGCATGATGGCGACGCCGGCAAACGCTTCGTTGACCACCTTGGGAATCTGTTGGGAGCGTTGCGCGCACGCCTGGCGATACCTTTCCATCATCTGCTGCACTTGATCCCAGTTGAAATTAAAACTCAACACGCCTAACCCGCGGTCACCCGCCATATCGTAGCTATCGGGGGCGACACAGGCCATCCACATGGGGGGATGAGGTTTCTGGATCGGCTTCGGCACTACGCGCCGCGGCGGGACTTTCATCAGCTTCCCGTCGTACTCCAAAATCTCTTCAGTCCAGGCCTTGACGATGATTTCCAGCGCTTCCTTTACCTCGTCGCGGGTGCGATCGTAATCGACGTTGAAGCCGTCGAGTTCCTGGGCAGTGGTCGAGCGGCCGGTGCCAAGATCCACGCGGCCGTTGCTCATGATATCGAGCACAGCGGCTTGTTCCGCCACTTTGATGGGGTGGTTAAAGTTAAACGGTAGTAACCGCACGCCATGGGCAATGCGGATGTTCTTGGTGCGTTGTGTGACCGCTCCGTAGAACACCTCTGGGGCGGGGCTGTGGGAATATTCTTCGAGGAAATGATGCTCGACTTCCCACACATAGTCAAAACCCAGTCGGTCGGCAAGTTCAATTTGTGCCAGTGCTTCCCAATAAGTGTTGTATTCACTCCGTTCATGCCAGGGGCGCGGGGTTTCCATCTCGTACAATAAACCAAACTTCATACGTTCCTCCTTATTGCGGATATGCGGCTCTGCAGTCATGACACGACGCCAGGCACAAGTCCAGCCTCGTGTCGCTCGTGTCGATTAGGCCCCGATTCCATAGAATCGCAGCGCATTCTCGCCCAATACCTTACGCTGGTCAACGATCGGTAGGGAGGCCAGCCGCTCTTTTATTTCGCGGGCGACGCCAAACGATGAATCGATGTGGGGATAGTCCGAGGCCCACACGAAATAGTCTGCGCCAATATGGTTGACCACCTGTGCCGTCATCGTTTCATCGGGATCGGCGGAGACGACGCACTGCCGATAGAAATACTCACTGGGTTTCATCTTGAGCTTGGTGCGACTTTTCATAGGGATATACTTGTGATCCATGCGATCCAGCCATGCCGAAATCCAATTGGCCCCTGATTCCAAAACCGTGCATTTCAGTCGCGGATATTTCTCGAACATCGCCAGCGACATCATCTGGGTAAATGCCGCCATCACGTCGATGGCCAGGAACGTAAAATTAAACAGCCCAAAATCGACATCTTTGCGGATCCAGTCGCGAAAAGAGGGTTCATCGCGAACAATCACGTGAAAGCCTACCGGCATCTGCAAATCTTGCACGGTTTCCCAGAAGCGGACGAAGGCCGGATCGTCAAAATGCTTGCCGCCACGAGCGGGCATATCCGGCGAGAGATAGATGCCCACGCAGCCGTCTTTGCGTGCGCGCAGGGTTTCCTCAACCGCGCCTGCTGGATCGAGCAGTGAAACATGGGCGATGGGATAGAGGCGCTGAGGGTTCTCGCTGCAAAAGTCCACCAGCCAACGGTTGTACGCACGGCAATAGGCAGTCGCAAGCTGCGGCTCCTGCACCCACCCTTCCCAGAAAATGCCGATAGTGGGATAAAGGAAGGCGATGTCAATCCCTTCTTCATCCATGATCTTAAGACGGGCTTTCGGGTCATAGCTGCCGGGAGGGCAGCCATCGGCATAGGTTTTTCGTCCAGGAATGAGCAATTCCTCCGGGTCCATACCAACACCGCCCAGCGCCCCGAGGGTGCCACGGACTACTTCGGCTGGCTTATTATCAAACAGTAAGACCTCCCATCCGCGTTCATCGTGCTCAATACGAATCGCACGATCGCGATAGGGTGGATCAATGTAGTTTAGCCACAGATCAGCGGGTTCCAGGATGTGCCCGTCAGCATCGACCACTGGTCCCAGTTGACTATTGGGCATACGAAACCTCCTTTTCTTTTTTCAGTAGAAAGGTTACATTATGAAACAATTTCCTCATGGAATGATATAGCTGCTCCGCTATGACCTTGTCAAGTGAAATGGTATGTCTGAGCAGCTTCCTCAACGAACAAGCTCAAGAGAGAGGTGATACACATCTATGGGACTCCCAGCCAGCAACGCCAGCATTGAAACCGACCTTGCCGCTGAACTGCTCGAATTTTTCTACCCCGTGCACTATCGGACAGAAAAAGCGCTTGAGGATGAGTTGCGCGGTGGACTCTTGACTCGAAAACAAGTGGCGATTCTCTGGCTGATTCGTTCCGAAGGGGTGCAGGGGCGGCGTATGCGCCGCAAGGATATTGAGCGGTTCATGCAAGCCTGGTTTGAGGTCAGCGGCGCCGAGATTACCAGAACCCTGCGGAGCATGGCCCGTCCGCCACTGGGGATTGTCAAGATCGTTGAGGATCCCCGTTCTGGCCGAGAAAAACAGCTCTGGCTCACGCAGAAAGGGGAACGGTTGCTGCAGGACATGGTCGAACGAGGGCGGCAATTTCTGCAACGGATTATTATTGCGCAACTCTCTGAAGACGTGGTCAAGAGCGGGATCGAGTTCCTGCGCCAAGGGATCAATGCCTTTGAACGGGTGCAGCAAGAAAATCCGACAATCAATGGCAGGGAGAAGGGCCTTCGGAAACAAGTGCGGGAGAGGAAGGCGCCCCAAGAGCAGTAGGAATGCAATCCCATGACTGTGGGGCACGGCGCCTTATATAGTTTTCCTAGCTGATCTGTCGAGAGGAAAGCGTTCATGCTGCGACTCCGCCCTGCGGGCTACGCTCAGTACGAACGGGAGGAGGATCCGCTCGCCCTGAGCGTAGCCTGAGCTTGTCGAAGGGCTCAGAGCCAACGGAAAAAGTATAGCTCAGGAAGTGAGGTAATGTCCCAAGGACCTGGGCAAGAATACCTGGGTCAATTCTTGTGGTGCGGGCCTCTGGCCTGCCCTTCACAATGCAGGCGGGACGCCTGCACCACAATATGAGAACGATCAACTTATTTCTGCTCGGCTCCCAATGTCGTATATTTCGATTTAGGGTGCCATTCTTGCTATGAGCAGATTGCGCCTTCTTCCTGGCGTGTGAGAAGATTCACGACGAAAGCACCCGGCGAGCCAGTTCCTCTAACTCAGCGATGACCTCATTCCCTTTGGCCCGTCTGAGCCAAATCGTTGCATGGCTAATCCCGGCTTTTTCGAGCGCCTGGAGTTCTTCGCGGTCACCATACTGACCGGGCTGGCCAAAGGCGATCACGTCGATCGTTTGTGGGTCTCGTCCGGCTTTTTCTGCCAACTCATGCAGGGTTGCTCGGCCACGCTGAAGATCTGCGAGTGAACCAACTGTCGGCAGCCAGCCATCCCCCCATTCGATGATGCGCTTGAACACATACTTGGAAGATCCGCCGAGTAACACCGGGGGATGGGGTTTCCGGGCAGGCTTGGGGAAAGAGCGCACTGCAGGAAAGTTGTAGTATGTCCCCTGATAAGCGGATTCTTCTTTGGTCCACAGTTCTTTCATTGCCAGAATAGCGTCGCGGGTTTGGGTCCAGCGGTGGGGAAAATCTCCGCCCATAATTTCGGTTTCTTCTTTGAGCCAGCCGGCACCGATCCCAAAGAGAAACCGACCCCCAGAGTAACAATCAAGGGTGGCAATCTCTTTCGCCAAGAGCAACGGATTCCGCTCAGGGACCAAACAGACTCCGGTGCCGAGTTGGATGGTTGAAGTAGTGGCTGAGGCGCGCGCCAGTGCGACAAAAGGATCGGCAATGATCCCAACAGCAGCAGGAATACGACCATCGGGTGAAGCAGGATAGCGCGAGGTATAATGGACCGGCAGGATCGCGTGCTCAGGCACCCAAAACGACGCAAAGCCTAACTCCTCGGCTTTCTTGGCGACAACGGCAGGGTCGGCTGTCTGTTCTGAGGCAAGCAAGAATACGCCCACTTTCATAGCAACCTCCTTTATGATGACAGAAAAAGTGTAAGGTATAACCGTGCAAAATGTGGTAAGGATTGCGCCGCTGGTTCAGCGAGCTGCTCCCTCTTGGTGCTTTGCCGTAAATTCCTGAAGGAACTTGATATTGAGCGCGAGCTTCTCTCCCAGCCACAAGGCGCGAGAGGTATGGTCTCCCACATCTTCGCCGGTGTCGGGATGGATCAGGACGTCTAAGCCTTCGTGATGAAGCATCAGCCAGGGAACAACATTCCCGAACTCCCTCGGTGAGAACTTCACCTGGTACATCGACTTTGGGTGTGGACCAATAGGTTTGTCATGCCAACGCCCCAGTTCCACGTCGCACTGAGCGGCTACGCCGTCGCGGACTCGTGCGGCGGCCTCTCGTGTCGCTGGATCAAAGTACACATGGGCGTGAAAACATCTGATCTCATTGCTATGGTCTTTCATCGTTTATGGCTCCGTTTTGTGTGTGTCACACTGCCCGGTGGGGGAAAACCTGGATGAGAACTGATTATTCTACCCAACCGTGTTGCAGAGTGTACACCGTGCCTGGTGGATACCACCACTCGCCAATCTTACAGAACGGGCACTTTTTCGGCATGGAACCACCGCGGGTATATTCGGGCACATCGACCATGGGCTTCACCGCGCCCTCAAAAGTGCCGTCGCGGGTAACTTTTTTTGTCAGCAGATACAGGCCCATCCCACACTCCGGGCACGAAAGGATGGTCCCAGGACTCAGAAATGGCAGCAGAGTGATACGGTCTGGGGAAGGATATGGCATAACTCCCTCCAAAGTCAGCGGTCAGCAATCAGCAGCAGAGGGGACAGATCATGGGTTACAGGATATAGGGCGGCGAGGCAAGGATCTGTTCCCTGTCACCTGTTCCCTGGAACCTCGCTTGAGCTGAAAGCTGAGCGCTATGAGCTAACAGCTACTTGCTTAACCTTGCCTCTCCTGGTGCAGCAATCGATGTGGTTACTTGCACCTGTGCTCCGGAATTGTCGAGCTTAGGGAGCACCTCGTGCGCGAAGCGCTCCATCTCTCGTTGGACATCATGCGTCGGTTGCTGTGCCCAGTGCCAGATGAGCACCAGGTATTCAACCGGGAAACGATCGAGCTGACTCTGCAACTGCTGGCGTACGTCTTCCGCTGTCCCCCCCACATACAGACCACAGTCAATCACTGCCTGTACCGGGTCTGCCAGCACCTTGGTCATATCAAATGCCTTGGGAAAGAATTTGGAATAGAAGTCTACATAAATGTCTACGTCATACTTGGCGATCTGCTGCCGGTAGGCTTCCCAGGAATCTGTGACGTGGACCCAGCGAACCAATGCCTGCTTCTCGCCATAGCGGATATGGTGTCCTGCCGCACGTGCGGCTTCCCAACAGGCCAGTCCATGCTCGACCGCCTTGTCGATGGGGGCGAAATAGCAGGGAATGAAACCCTTTTGGCCACAATACACGGCAGAGTCTTTACTGGCGCTGGTTGCCACAAACACGGGCGGGTGAGGAGTCTGATAGGGAGCGGGGACCACACTGATTTTACGAACCTCATTGTGAGGACCAATTTCCCCTTGCGCACCACTCTTCTTCGCCAACTCATAGGCCGGATACCCTGCAACGCCAGTTTCATAGGGATAGGGGATCTTAAAGAACTTCCCGTTGTACGACACCGCGTCCTGCGTCCAGCATTGCAAGACAATGTCCATTTGCTCTTCAAAAATCTGCCGATTCAGGTCATCGTCAGCTGAGCCGTCGGATAACGTTGCCTTCGAGTTGTAGTGTTGTCCCAGAATATTCGCCCATCGCGCCTGGTAGCCACGGGCAAACCCGGCAAAGAAACGCCCCTCGAGAATATGGTCAAGAATGGCACATTCTTCCGCGACGCGTACAGGGTCTTGCGTGCTCATCACATAGCCCAGCGCACCCATGCGCAAATGCTTGGTCATCCCTGCCCACCAGGCGTTGAGTACGCCCGGATTGGGTCCCACCTCATACCCTTCAGAGTGAAAGTGGTGCTCAATGGTACTGAACCCCCAGTACCCTAACTGATCGGCAGCCTGAGCCAACTGTGCCCAGTCACGGATGATTTGCTGATAGCGCTCGCGGTTGCGACCAATTGGGCGCATGGTTTCACGCTCTTTGCCGTCTGCGGGAATGACTGGGTAGAGTTGGATAATCGGCTTCACGCTCATATAGACCTCCTTAGTCAGCACTCAGCAGTCAGCACAGATAGGGGATACCAGAAAAACCCTACGATTGGCAACCCGAAAGCAGAGCGAATAGCTGTTAGCTACCAGCAATGAGCTTTTGGTTGCTCACTACGTTCGCTCTGTGGAAGAGATGAACATCGTTGATTGAGGCCTACAGTAGCATGAAGCTTCAGCCTAACCTTCGATCGATGGCCAAAAGCTAAGGGCTAAAAGCTGTTTACCCCATCCGCCGGCGCTGTGCTGCTTGCATGCGCGCGGCGAACTCTGCGGGCTTCATAAT
>CAZCWX010000184.1:0-15289 GCA_964502465.1 uncultured Enterobacteriaceae bacterium
TTACCCGAACCTGAACGCGACATTTTTGATGATCTGGTACGCCAGCGGGGTGCGGTCGGCAACATTTTTCGTATCGCCGCGCACAGCCCACTGTTGCTGCGCCGTATGCTGCATTTCAGCGATGGGTTGCGCAATCGCACCCAGCTCGACCCACGACTACGCGAGCTCGCGATTATGACTGTCGGCAGACTCACAGACTGCGAGTATGAATACGTTCACCATCAAGCGCTTGCCCAGCGAGTAGGCGTGCGCTCCGAGCAAGTTGAACAGCTCGCGGCCTGGGAAACTAATCCCGCCTTTACCGAGCAGGAAAAAGCGGTTATGCGCTATGCAACCGAGGTCACGCAACATGTGCGTGTTGCAGACACCACCTTCAATGCCCTGCGCACCTTTCTCGATGATGAGCAAATCGTCGAGCTCACTCTGAATATTGGCTTTTACAATATGGTGGTACGTTTTCTGTTGCCGATGCAGGTTGATCTCGAACCTGAGGCCCGGAAGCGCCCATAAGCGAAATCGAAACACAATGAATGCTTCATCTGTGATGAGGCTGCGCATATTGCAGCCTCTCTCATTACGCCCGCTCGCTTAGGCGCGTTGAAAATACGGCAGGACGTGTTTGCCAAACAGCTTAATTGCGTGCATGGTCTTTTCATGAGGAATAGCCCAGAACTGCATCATGCACATAAACAGATCTAATTTGGCCTCCTTCTGAATACGCTCGATTTGTTTAATGCAGGTGTCAGGGCTGCCCACCACACACATGCCGTTGTCGATCATAAACTGCAGGTCCACCTTGCGGGGATCTACCCCCTCATACTCTTTGATCTCGCGATTAGGGTCAGCGCTGATCTCCTCGAGGGTACGGCCAGATTTCCTGGCCTCTAACACTGGGGTGGTTACCTGGAGGGTTGTGCCGACATACGACATGAAAGATCGCTCCGCTTCTGCTTGTGCCTGTTTATCGGTCTCGGCGCAGTGGACCAGAGAGAATGCCCCGGCCTTGTTATTGACAAAGGCTCCAGCCGGTTGGGCGGTCTTGAGCGCATCGCGGTACATTTGTACCCGTCTCCCCAGTTCCTCAGGTGACACTAACAAGGTAAAAGAGAGGAGGCCCAGTCCTTTGTGCCCGGCTAAGGCATGGGTGTCCTTACTGGTACAGGCTACCCACAGGGGGGGATGGGGTTTCTGAATCGGCATCGGCACCACCGTGCGCTCAGGAATATCAAAGTAATGGCCTTTGTAGGAAAAGGTGCCATCTTTGCTCTTCCAGATGGTAGTGATGATATCGAGTGCCTCTTCCCAGCGTGCCCGTGTCTCATTGTGAGGAATGCCAAAACCTCCAAGTTCCTGGACGGTGATCGAGCGACCGGTTCCCACCTCGACTCGACCATGGCTTAAAATGTCGAGCGTCGCGACGCGCTCGGCGATGCGCACCGGATGGTTATATGGGAAGGGCAACAAGACGACAGCATGGCCGATACGGATCTTTGAGGTACGCTGGCTGATGGCTCCATAGAGCACCTCAGGAGCCGACGAGTGCGCAAACCCTGGTTGGAAATGATGTTCAACCGTCCAGAAAGAATCAAATCCCACCTCTTCCGCGAGATCGACTTGGGCCAGCACTTGATGGAACACTTCGTATTCCCGTTCGCGATGTTTGAGGGGGCTAGCGACTTGAATTTCGTAGAATATACCGAACTCCATGATGATCCTCCTTTCGATTCTGTCGTGGAATATGCTTGAACTTGTCTGCTTGCGCAATGTTCTCTCGCTTTGCCTCTCTAGACGATAACGAAGCGGCTTCACACATTCGGGGGAGCGAGCACTGGAATTACTTGTCGGTCATGACGACGATAGAGGCGAAAAGCCGAGTCGAGGGGTCAGGACCGTACAGTCGCCGTACAGTTCTGACAGTCGGACCAGACAGGCATCGGCGAGCGACATCAGTACCTTCCGGTAGCGGCGCAGCAGTTGAGTCACTGCTTGAACTTCCTCCTTAAGCCGGAACGGCAATGTAATCAACCCACGCTGGATGAGGCTGAGCAGCGCCTCAGGCTCCACGCGCGCACGCCGGAGCAGATACGCCGCCTCCGCCATCACTGCCTCGCAGGTCACGAGCCCAGGCTTTAGTCGCTTGGTTTGCTCGCGTATCCATTGATGATGTTTTTTGATGATGTTTTTCGTCACGGTCGAAAAAAGCGACCAAGGGACCGGTGTCCACCATGACGGTCCCACTCATTTGCCGAAGCCTTCTAGGTGCTTAGGGTTCGTAGCCAGGTCTGGCACGCCACTGTGGCCCGCGCCGCACAGATCTTGCGCGCGTTCGTAGAACGACGGTCGCTCGCTGCGCTGTGCCCCATTCAAACCTTGCTCCAGATATTCGCGGATGATAGCAGACTTGCTTTTTTGACGGCTGCGAGCTTCGGCTTCTAGCCTTGCTACGAGCGCCTCGGGAAGCTTGAGAGAGATAGTAGTCATGGCGTCAGAGTATTACACCACTGCCAACACAACAATACTGACGGATCTTCATAACGCTGGAAGCCGCTGCGAGCATGTCCAGGTTGCACCTGACACCTGCTTTTTCCTCTAGCCGCAACAGCCTAAAATAACAAGAGGTTTAGAGAGTTCGTCAACAAGGAGCAATCATGCATTACTTGTTTACCTGGACCACTGGCCAGGCGGAGGTCGATGCCATGCTTGGCCGGGCGATGTCGCGGTGGGAAAAGCTGGCCGCCCGCAGTGAATTGTATGTCCCTGAGGAATGGGAGACGCTCCTCCCACCAACCGCGTCTACTGACACGGACATTCCTCCCACGTGGGCGACGACCTTTTACCAACTGCCGCACGCCGAACAAGTGATGGTAGCGTTCGCCTGGCTCCACTGGTGGCAGCAATCGATGACTGAGGAGGAACCTGGCTTTGCAGGGTGGCTGCTGCGTGGTCCTGGTTTTGCCCTGAACCATGTGTCGTTCCTCAAGGTGCTGACACAACGGTGTGGAGGAGTCCTGGGAATACTCCATGGCTTGTTGGAAACTGTGGTCGAACGTGCCGGGGACTGGAACGGCGATCGAGAAGCGGGGCGAGAGGTAGGACAGTTGCTTGCTACCCTTGATAACGAGTACCGCTACAATATACATGACCGTGAGCTGTGGCACGCAGTGCTCCAACTCGTACAGGAGGGAGAAGAATGAACAGGGCAGCATTTCAGTACCATTATGCAAACCTGGAGGGGGTACGCCTCCATTATGTGACACTGGGACGAGGGACACCCGTTCTGCTCCTGCATGGCTGGCCACAGACATGGTATGAATGGCGCTTGCTGATGCCCTTGTTGGCTGATGAGTACTGTCTGGTCGCACCTGACTTGCGCGGTCTCGGTGACTCATCGCGACCTGCTGCTGGATATGACAAGAAAACGGTGGCGGAAGACATCTGGCAGTTGATCCACAAGCATCTCGGATACGAGCACTTTATAGTGGTTGGCCATGATGTCGGTGCTGTCGTCGCCTTTCGACTCGCAGCCGATCATGCCGAGGCGGTCACCCATCTTGTGCTGCTTGATGTGCCGGTCATCGGCGAGCGGGTCGAGAGCATGGGTGGCTTGATCCCTCACGGGCAACTCCCGCGTTGGCACCACCTGTTCCACCAAGTAGTAGATTTGCCAGAGGCCTTAACCTTTGGCCGTGAGCGGCTTTACCTGGAATGGTTTTTCAATTGGGGCACCGATCAAGCCGGTGTGTTCAGTGAGGCAGACATCAGTGAGTATGTGCGTGCCTATTCCCAGGCGGGAGCGATGCGAGCCGGGTTTAACATGTACCGGGCTGTGCCACAGGACATTGCGGATAATCACGCGACGCTGGCAACTGGGTTTAAGTTATCGATGCCTACTCTGGGATTGGGCGGTGGCGGTTCGCGGGGACGTGGAGACTTGGTGGTCGAGTCGCTCAGACGAGTGGCCCTCCACGCCGAGGGGGGCGCGATCGCCGACTGCGGGCACTTTATTCCTGAAGAGAAACCGCAAGAGCTGGCCGAACGTCTGCGCACTTTTTTTGCGCAGGTCTCCCCTAACGCGTAAGCGTCGGGCTTCGGGCAGGTGGTCGAAGATCTGCAGTTGGGTCGAGAGAAGCAGATTGTGTCCGCGTTCAGTATAGATCGGGAGCAACGAGCGCTTCGGATCATGCCGGATGACTACACATGGCGCGGAAGAATCATGTGAGCCATTCTTGTGGTGCAGGCGTCCTCGCCTGCTGGGCTTGGTGCAGGCCAGAGGCCCGCACCACAATAGCAGAGGCTCATCCCTGAGGTATCCACACGCGAAACGTCGAGCTGCGTCCGACTTCGCTCTCCATCTCCACTGTGCCCCCTAATAATTCCAGCATTCGCCGCACCACGTAGAGCCCTAATCCAGCCCCGTCGTAGCGGCGTGTCGAGGAGCTGTCCCCTTGCCGGAACAGCTCAAACATCACCGGCCGAACCGAGTACCGCAAAAGCGACTAAAGTCGCGACTACACATGCTGTCGTTTACAGATGTGCCTCTACGGGTGGCACTGGGAGATTTGCCACGACGGGCTGCTGCTGAACCTCTTTCTTCAGGCGGGGAAAGCGCAGGAGAAATTCACTGCCCTGCCCTGGGACTGACTCAACGCTGATTGTGCCGTTAAAGAAATTGGTGACGATATTCTTGGCGATAGGGAGTCCCAGACCAGTTCCTTCACCCAGCTGTTTGGTGGAGAAAAACTCTTCAAAAATTTTGTCCATATTTTCACGGGGGATACCGCAGCCTTGGTCACTCACTCGAATGTCAAGCATGTACTCGTCTTCCCTCACCTCGAGGCAAATTTCTTTCGTCTCTCGCTCCACATCCTTATAGGCATCGATGGCGTTGACAATGAGATTGGTCAGTACCTGTCCGAGCTTGCCTGGGTCTCCATACAGAACAGGGTCAGGAGCATGGCAGGAGACAGAAAGGACACACTGAGAGAGGCGGAAGCGGTGCGAAAGCAGGAGGCGGGTATCTTCAATGATTTGCAGAACCGAAAAAGCCCGTTCTTCGCCGCGTTGTAAGTCGCGGGTGTGCAGCTTCAGGCTGCGAATATGCGAGGCGGCCTTCTCCATCCACTGTTGGGTGGTGCGGACTAACTTGTCCATCTCAGCAGCGATCTCTTGATGATCATGTGCGCCCACCTCTGGGTCACCGATCGACTCTTTGTACTCTTCGACCAGTTCTTGCACCAATTTGATGGAAGTGAGCGAGGCTCCTAACGGGGTATTCATTTCATGGGCAATGCCGGCAGTCAGCCGCCCCAATGCTGCCATTTTCTCAGCCCGCAGTAAATTTTCCTGGCTATGCTCCAAGTCGCGGTAGGCCTGTTCCAGGCGCGTTAACGACAACTGCAACTCGGTATTGGTGTGAGCAAGGGCTTTGGTCCGCTCCTTGACTTTCTGCTCGAGGCTGGTGTTAAGCGTATGAATCTCTTGATAGGCGAGCGCGTTGGCGATCGAGAGCGCGCTCTGATTGGCCAGGGTGTGGAGAAAGTCGATATCATCAGCCGAGAAGAACGCGCCGGATTCTTTATTGCCTAACGCCAGGAGTCCAATGAGATCTCCCTTGAAGGTGAAAGGCACAAGGAGCTGAGCCCCAAGGTCTTCAAGGTCCTGACGGCTTCCTCCTGACTGTTCCGAGGCAGGAGGCGTGTCAGGAAGATCATACAGAGAGAGCACTCGTCCCTTTTCCTGTACCCTGGTGATCAGCGGATGTTCTATGGGGAGAGCAGGAACATGGTCTCTTGGTGGATAAGTTGGCACATAGTGCCCGGTGTTGCGGGCGAGGAGAAAAACCCCTCCCTGTTGCACCCCGACCGTTTCGTTAATAGTCCGCCAAATCAGCGGGAGAATATCTTCCAGATGGAGGGTGGAAGCCAAAGAGGCGCTGGTTGCTGCCAACACCTTTTTGGGATTGTAGCGGAGACGGAAGAAGACGCGGTCTACACCCCGCTGCAGCACATCTTTCAATGGATTCAAAACAAGAACCACGATAAAGGTGAACAGAAGCGGGAAGAGGGATGACTGGGCAAACTCTGAAGACTGGACAGTGAAATTCAGCAGCGCAAGCAAGACGAGATAGCTGAAGGTCAACACCGCTGTTAGCGTGAGGTAGTACACACCACGCTTGAGAAGGGCATCGATCTCGAAGAGGTCATGCTTGACGATGGCATAGCCCAGGCTCAACGGGCACAGAAAGGCGGTAAACGCCGCATAGTTGACTGGCACTGCTCCTCCTGTCAGGCCAGAGAGCAGTATCAGGCCTGCAGGAAAGGCAAATCCGCCGAGGAAGCCCAGGAGGATCACCCGGATTCTCTGACGCACGAGGGGCAGAGCAGTCGTCGCATAGTCCCATATGACGCCACCCAAAAGCATCAGGAGCCCGATCGCAGCGTAGATCGTACAGAGGTTATGGATCAAAGAATAAGCAGCAGGCTGGTACAAAAACCATTGGTACGCGGCAACCAAGATGAGCGCGACCAGGTACGGTACCTGCAGAAAGATTGAACGGAAACGACGCAGCCGATCGACCGGAAAAATCAGGGCCAGGCGCACGAAGCCAGCCGGGAAAAAGGCTTCACACAAAACATGGAGGCGGAAAAACCAATAGGGAGAATAGAGGTCGGCCGCAGTCAGTGCCCAGCAGCCTGCTGCCAGGCCGAGAGTAAAGAGCGCCTGACTGGCCAGGTCCTTTGGCTTTAAGAACCATACGCCAATACTGATGCAGGCCAACGCCAGCCCGTTAAACACGTACGCAACGAACAGCAGGACATAATCCTTAGAGGTAAAGACCAGGGAGGGAAGGGTGATCTGGGAGGTGTGACCGTCTTTCTCTAAGGTGTAGGTGAAGGGGGAACCTGGCGGAAGCTGGCGGACAAGGGTGTACAGCTCTTCTGGGGTCTCCAGCGACTGACCATTCACCGCCACCACAGTATGCTGGTAGACTTGATTGTGGAGTGCGACTGGCCAATGGGGCAAGCTGATTGAAGCAACCACCCGGTTCGCCATCACGAAAAAGCCGGGAAACGGCGTGTTTACCCAGCGGAAGCTGGTCACGCTGCACGTGATGGCCAGTCCAAAGACCGCCAAGAGTAAAACGCCTGCACACCCTTTGCGCCACAGCGGGGGCATTTTCGGTGTCATGGGTGCAGCCTCATGCTCAGGAGGGCCAGAGCAGAAACGCCAACACAGACACACGCGAACCAGTCGCCGTAGCGAGCGTACACGGTTTGCTCTTGCAGAGGGAAGATTTGCCCGAGGAGAACGCCTTCTTTGTCGGTGGAAAGGTGGTACGGACGACCGCTAGGATCGACGAAGCCTGAGATCCCCGCAGTAGCGGCGCGAACTAAGTAGCGCCTGTTTTCCACTGCCCGGAACACGGCCATGGAAAAATGTTGTGTGGCTGCGGCTTGCCCTCCCGCAACCAGCCACGTGTCGTTGGACATATTCACCAGGAACTCTGCCCCCCCGGCAACCAGCTGGCGAGCGAGCTGCGGGTAGGTTGCTTCGTAGCAGATTAGGACTCCAAAGGAGCCCTGAGGCAGCGCAAAGACCGTTGAGCGTTCACCAGCGGTGAACTCGCTGGGATGTTCAGGACTGTGATGGAGGAGTGCAGGAACTGTCAGTGGACGGGACTCGGCAAAAGGCACAAGGTACATCTTGTCATAGGTGTCTACCAGCGTGCCATCTGGAGACAAGAGATACGCAGAGTTGTAATAGCGTAGCCTGTCCTCGGTTTCCTCTAGCCGTGGTGCTCCCAGGAGTAAGAACGTCTGCAAATACTGGGTGAGCTGATCGAGTTGGAGGCGAAGCAGAGGCTCTCTGTCGAGGTAGAAGCCGATAGCAAACTCGGGCCATACAATCAAATCTGGCTGTGTCCCCTGTACTCCATGACGAGTAGCCGCGACATACCTGAGCAGATTGCTGGCGTACCGTACCCGCTGCCAGCGTTGTGCGCTCGGCACATTTTCTTGAACGAGAGCGACCGTTAAGGGGGATTGAGAAAAGACCGACGCATAGCGCTGCAAGCGCACCGTGCCATACAGCCAGACGAGTGCTACCCCCACGGCTATCAAGCTGAGCGCCGGCCAGGGGAATGGCGTGTACGTGGTGAGTGGCGCATGATGAGTGACAGGCCGGGAGAAGCGGAAAGAGAGAAGAATTTCGGCGACGACATAGCTCAGCAAAGCGATCAGGAAGGAAAGACCGTAGACGCCAGTGATATCAGCAATCTGGATGAGCGGGAGGGTACGATACTGAGTGTATCCAAGGAACTCCCAACAGAAGCCAAAGAAGACCAACGAGCGGACGAACTCGTTGCTCACCCATAAGGCAGGAATACCTAGCCAACGGAGGAGGGGATTCCCATGCCGCATCAGGATGCAAGACAGTACCGCGGTAAGACCCGTATAGGGGGCTATAGCAAAACTGTAACTCAAGAGGGTGAACAACGCGTCTACAGGAAAGGGGAGGGGGAAGTATGTGGTGATAGCAGCGTACGCCCACCCGGTAATGCCTGCCCCGAAGAGGACGCCGTACAAGCACCCCGCAGCAAAGGCGGTCCAACAGGTTTTGCCGTACAGGACGAGATAGAGCGGAGTCAGTGCGAACCACGCCGCCCAAGCCCATGTGTATGGGGGAGACGCAAGGGTGTAGAGGAAAGCACCAAGGGCAAGGAGGGCGATGTTCCTGACCACCTGTCTATAGGGGAAAGGCATAGCCCCCTCTTCGTTGATGCGTTCTATAAGAGAGATTCTCCGGGGGGAGCATACGACACGTCAGGGGCGGCCTTCAGGGTAAGCGTGAACGTTGCCCCTGCTCCGAGCATACTCTCAACCGTGATCTCCCCCCCCATCAGACGAGCCAGCTTCCGTGACAAGGCCAAACCGATCCCTGTCCCGCCAAACCGGCGGGTCATGGAGCTATCAACCTGCTGGAACACTTCAAAAATACTGCCGTGGTTTTCTGGCGTAATGCCAACCCCGGTATCTTTCACCAGGAGGGCGATGTCGTCAGACCCAGTGAAAGCGGCGCAGACTGTGATTTCTCCTCGCTCAGTAAATTTCGCCGCATTGGAGAGTAAGTTGCGGAGAATGAGCACGAGCTTTTGTGGGTCAGCCCACACCAGGGGAAAGAAGGGATCGACCTGCCAGGAGAAAACGACCGATTTCCCCCGCAGGAGTATGCGCATGAGTTCCTGCATTTCCTCACAAAAATCGGCAATGTGGATTTTATCAAGCGCGGTGGTGGCGACTTCGGATTCGATCTTGGCGAGATTCAAAAAATTGTTGATGAGAAATCCCAGGGCATGCCCGTGTCGGTAGATGGTCTCGATCATTTGATGAACGTGTGCAGGCAGCGGGTTGCTTTGCTCGTCGAGCAGCAGTTCACTATAGCCGAGAATTACATTGAGCGGAGTGCGGAGTTCGTGGGAGATATTGGCCAGCAGCTGTGCCTTGAGCTGTTCTGCTTCGCGGATCTTTTTGAGTTGAGCAGCCGCTTTCAATGCGACATCGACCCAGAACAGTAAGCGATCTGGTCCTTCTGACTTGTCATGATACCCCTGAATGTCCAGGGCGCGGAGCATTTCTCGCGGGGGTTTCTCACCCGAATAGCCTGTCTGCAGGAGGATCTGTACATTTTCATCGACTTTGCGGATTTCTTGGACGACGGTTTCCCCGCTCATGCGTGGCATGAAATAATCAACGATCACCAGGTCTATGGCGTGATCGCGAAAGAGAGCCAGCGCCTCTTCCCCACTCGCAGCCGTGATGACCCGATGGCCATCTCGCTCGAGCAGGAGCTTGGCAGAAATCAGCACTTCTTCTTGATCGTCAACGACAAGAATCGTGTATCCTGAGAGTCCAACAGCAGTCCGTTTGCGTGCCACGCCTTATTCCTTCCAATGAGAGGACGTCGGTTTCTCTCCCCCTGTCCTTATCCTTCATTTCATTATCGCTGATTTGCACCCGCAGGCTCAAGCGCAAGGAAGATGAGAAGCAAAGCGCTGAAAAGATTGCCAACCAACAACACCAGTCATACTTGCTTGTCTGATGGTTGCAGCTTCTTTCCTGATTTCCCTCATCATCTTCCTCATGCGTTGCCTATCCCAAAGGGTATGGGGAGATTACTTGTTCTTTTTCCCTTTCGGCTTTTCGGATCCTTTCACGCGCTCTTCTTCCCAGTGCTCGTCAGCACCAAGCGCCCCTTCATCATCAACCGCCTCGGTTTCGAGCTCGATCTTGAACGACGCGCTTCCTGGTGTGGGGAAAGAGTTATCGTCAAAATGACCAGCAACGGCAAAGATGAGCGTAGAGTAGTCTACGTGGGGAGTCCCATCGAGATGCCAGTTTGGATCATTGGGATCGACTTCATCCTCTCCGCCTGGAAGATGAGTGGTGCAGTATTTTTCGAACGAATGCCGAAAATAGTACAATTTGTCGCTATCGTGCCCTTTTCTCGTTTCCGGCTGCACAGTAGCGTGATCCAAAGTGTCCTTCCCGAGCGCTTCAATCAAGAAACCCTGGGCATTGAAGATTACGATATCACTTTCGACAAACCGGAGAGGATATTTTTTGAAACGGCCGTCAAACTCCATGGCTTTACAAACCTTATCGAGTCCACCGATACTGATGTACAGCGTGCCGTCAGCTCCTACTCCTGTCTCATACTTCATCGTGTATTCAGTGTCCTGCTCAGAGACGACGATCGGTTTCGCAATCATCGTGAAGGCCTCCTCGGGCACGACAAAAGAAGCTTTAGCCGAGGAAGCGATGATACGAGTCGGTCCCACAGGGATGTTCGGCACTGGCACAACCAACTGCGGGGTGTAGGTCTCTCCACTGGGATCAGTCACATCGCGTTTCGATACGACTTGGGCCTTCACGGCAGGTTTTTTCGCATCCTTCTGCGAAGGGTTTTGAAAAACAACTTCCCAGCTCTCACCGACCTGGAGGCTGTCATGAAAGAGGGAGATCGACAGTCCAGTGAAGGCAACATTCGGTATCACTGCTGCCGGTGCCGGGGGCGGCTTGTCACACCCACAACCCGCAAGTGCTGGGGCAGGTTGCCCAAGCAAAAAAAGATTCGCTAGAAAAGCAGTCACAGTCATTGTTTGAGAAAATAGCGTTCTCATACGCATGTGGTTTTTTCCTCCTCACGTAATGGCCGTGCGCACAGCCCCGAGGAGGTACTGTGTTCGCCCGGCGGCTCTGCGGCCCTATCTAGATTCCTCTAGACGTAGGCCAGTAGCTTTGCGTCCCACCCTTTCGGGTGGTTTGCCCTTATCAGGGCTCACTGTTTTGCTGCACTCTGTGGAGCGCTCCAAACTACGGTGGTACTGTTCGTGTCATATATGGTGCTCCTTTCTCTGATGGTTGGGTCTGGCTAAGACGCCTATCGTCAGATACAGAGCAATCTTTAATGATCTGGTGAGTTTCTCCCTTTTCTCTGACAGACTGGCTTTCCTCCTATATAATCGTCCAGGGTAATAAAAAATTAACTGCATTCCACAATCCATAATCGGCAACGGACAGGAGGGACTATGTCGGAGCCACAGGGAATCGCCCAACACGCCGAAGAGATCGTGCCGGGAGTATGGCGCTGGGCTGTGCATGACGATCGGATCGACTACGAGAGCGACGCCCACGCGGTTGTCGAGCAGGGCCGAGTCGTACTGATCGATCCTCTGCCTCTCGCAGAGACTGCGTTAAGGCGGTTGGGGACCATAGAAGCCATCTGTTTGACGGCAAAATGTCACCAGCGGTCGGCCTGGCGCTATCGGAAAATGTTTGGCGTGAAAGTGTACGCGCCTGAAGGGGTGCGGTCGCTGGAAGAAGAAGCGGATGTCTTCTACCGTGCTGGAGAGCAGTTGCCTGGAGGCTTACAGGCAATCCATACTCCTGGGCCAGAAAATGTGCATTATGCGTTCTGGCTGGCGCGGGAACCGGGAGTGCTCTTTTGCCCTGATTTGTTGATGCATAGTGCAGGAAAAGCGTTGGAGTTTGTTCCGACGCAGTTTCACGATGACTCAGCCGAGACCCGCCGGAGCGTAGAGCGGCTGCTCAATCTGCGCTTCTCCGTGCTCTGCTTTAATCATGGCGTACCGATGACACATGATCCGCATGCGGCGTTACGGAAGGTGCTCAAAACTGAATAAAGGGCTTTGCTGGCGAGCTCAGGTCTCTGCGCAATCATCCCTCTCATTCCCAGAAGAAAGCCAGTCTTTCTCTGTCCGATGCACCTTGTGCAAACTCCCATTTCCTATAGAAAGGCGACATGCACAAACGCGCCCTCTTTGTCCTGTGCCTGGCGGTGTTTTCCACCATGGCGGGGAACAGCATGGTGATCCCGTTCCTTCCTCTCTATGTCCAGCAGTTCGGAGCTGGTGAAGTTGGTGCAGGGTTACTCTTTAGTGTGCATGCCGCGACGCGGATTGTCATTCTGCCTTTTGTCGGCACCCTGTCTGATCGCTGGGATAGAAAGACCTTCCTGATTATCGGTGTCGTTTTTTATATTCTGTCCTCGCTCGCCTATTTCCCGGCTGGGCAGTTGCTGACGTTTTTCCTCATCATGGTCGTGCATGGCGTTGCCACCGCAGTCGTCCACCCGGTGGCGACGGCGTATGTCGGGGACCTCGCGCCGAAAGGACAGGAAGGAGCCTATAGCGGGTACATCAACACCGCCTTGTTGGGGGGAGTCGCCGGAGGACCGATTCTCGGTGGCGTCATCAAAGACTTCTTCAGCATGGAAGCCAACTTTTTTGCCATGGCAGGCCTCAGTTTTGTTGCTCTCATACTGATGGTGTTCTTCTTGCCAGAGGTGCCAAAAGGCATACCAAGAACACAGCATGCCGCTACGTCGTTCCGCGGGTTGTTGTCATGCCGTCCGATCGCTGGGGTGGCATATTTTCGCTTTGGCTACGCTCTCACGAACGCCTTAACCTGGGTCTTTCTTCCGCTTCTGGCGACCCACCTGCTTCCACTCAGCACCACTGAGGTTGGCTTGCTCATCTCTATCAATGTGATGGTGAGTACGCTGCTGCAGGCTCCTTGTGGCAGGCTGGCTGACCGTGTGAACAAAGCATACCTGATCAGTGCCGGAGGTCTCGCCAGCGCGCTTGCCCTGGCAGTTTTCCCTTTTGCGACCGGGTTTTGGAGTCTCTTTTTCTTCAATTTGTTGGTTGGCGTCGCCTACGGCTTTGCTTTCCCGGCGCACACCGCATTAGCCATGGAACATGCCCGTGGGTATGGCATGGGGACGGTGATGAGTTTTCTGATGATGGCGCATGGGGTGGGCATGATGATCGGGCCGGCGTTGTATGGCATGATTGCGAGCCGTTTCAGCCTCGATGCCGCCTTTTGGGGCGGAGGAGTGGTGAATGCACTGCTGATGGTCATGAGTTACCCACTCATGAAAGGGGTTGGCGTGTCGGCCCAGACAACGCCAAACACAGAGCAAGAGAGCGTTGCGGTAGACTAAGGGATTTTTCTTATTGACAAATTTGTCAATAAGGGATATGAACGAACGCTCATGATGAATTGAGCAGGGAGCCCGCACCGATGGGCGGAACTCAGCCTGCGCTAAGGAAAGGAGATTCCCTATTATGCAGAGCATCCAACCCCTGAAAGTCGGCCTCGCCACAATCTGCCAGAACCCTGACCGGCGGATTGCAGACTATGAGGTCTACAAGAACGAGTTGCGCCTGGCTGACTTAGCAGAGCCTCTGGGCTTTGATTCAATCTGGAGTGTCGAGCATCACTTTACTGATTACACCATGGTTCCTGATGTCCTGCAGTTTTTGACCTACATGGCAGGACGGACCAAGCGGATTAATCTCGGGTCGATGGTCGTTGTGCTGCCGTGGCACGACCCGATGCGGGTTGCGGAGCAGGTTGCCATGCTTGATGACATGTGCGACGGCCGGCTCATTCTTGGTCTCGGACGCGGTGCTGGTGAGGTCGAATTTGACGGCTTTCGCGTGCCCATGGGCGAGTCGCGAGAGCGTTTTGTCGAAGCCACAGAAATGATCCTCACCGGACTGGAGCAGGGTTATTGTGAATACAACGGCACATTCTATGTACAACCGCATAAGGATATTCGTCCTGCGCCGTTCAAGTCGTTCAAAGGTCGCACCTATGCAGCGGCAGTCTCTCCTGAATCAGCAGAGATCATGGCCCGGTTAGGGGTTGGCATTCTGATTATCCCGCAGAAACCTTGGGAAGCCGTGGCGTCAGAACTGGACATGTACAGAGGCATCTACCGTCAGGTTCATGGTGTAGAGGCTCCTCCGACCATCGCCGGTGGGTGGGTGTTCTGCGATCGCGATGAGAAGCGCGCCCACGAAATGGCGAGACTCTACATCGGCAACTACTGGCAATCAGCGGTGAAACACTACAATTTTACCGGTGAGCACTTCGCCAAGACCAAAGGGTACGAGTACTACGGCAAGATGGCTGAACAGGTGTCAAAGGCTGGCCTTGATGGGGTCACTGACTTCTTCCTCAACCTGCAGGTCTGGGGAACGCCAGAGCAGTGTGTTGAGAAGGTGTATGACATCCAGTCCAAAGTGGGGTGCGATGCGTTCACGGGCGTGTTCTGTTATGGCGGTATGCCGTATGACGAGGCGGAACGCAACATCCGTCTCTTTGCCAGCGAGGTGATGCCACGCTTGCAGCAGGTCGATCAGCGAGCCGTAGCGCTGTAAACAGCTTTTGGCTTTTTGCACCTTGGAGGGGCCATTCATGAATTGCCCCTCCCTGTCGGGAGCACTAGAAAAACTTGATCACACTGCGTGCAACCTCGCCCTGTCTGAGCAGATCGTAGGCTTCGTTTACACCTGCCAAAGAGAAAGTACGCGACACTAACTCATCAATCTTGACCTTGCCTTCCATGTAGAGGTCGATCAGCCGGGGCATATCGATGCGCGGGCGGGTTGAACCGTAGAAAGACCCTTGGAGCTTTTTCTCCATCATCATAAATACATTGGGATTCAACGAAATGCGCGCTCCCTCAGCTGAAACGCCAACGATCGTACACACGCCCCTCCGCGCCGTCATTTTGAAAGCGAGTTCGATCGTTTTCGCCGTGCTGATCACCTCGAACGCGTAATCGACGCCACGTCCCCCTGTCAGATCCATGACGGCCTTGAAAGCATCGTCTTGCAAAGGATTGACAAAATGGGTCGCGCCGAAAGTTTTGGCGAAGTCCAACTTCTTCTGCAGTAAGTCAATCGCAATGACTTGGC
>CAZCWX010000185.1:0-14760 GCA_964502465.1 uncultured Enterobacteriaceae bacterium
GGCGCTATTGACTTGGCCTTCACTGAGTGCCGTCAAGCAGGCTTGCCGGAGGGACACGATTTACCGATTTAATTGCAGAGCTTGTATCATGCCCGCGAAAACGGGAATCTCAAGGACGCTCGTTGGGCATAGAGACATAGCATGCTATGTCTCTAGAAAAAACGAGCCATTTGGAAGCACCTCCTTACGCTCATCTGTAACAACCAGCCCGTCACGAAACACGATGCGTCGCCTGGCAAAGGCAGCAATATCGGGTTCATGGGTCACAACAATGACGGTGATCCCTTGCCGATTGAGAGTAGTGAAAATCTCCATAACCTCCGTGCTCGTCGCGCTGTCGAGATTGCCTGTGGGTTCGTCTGCGAGAATGAGCACCGGTGCATTGACTAGAGCACGAGCAATCGCCACCCGTTGTTGTTGCCCACCAGAGAGCTGACTTGGCACGTGATGCTCACGTCCTGCTAAGCCCACCGCCTGCAAAGCGGTCAGGGCGCGGGAATGTTGTTCTTTCAAAGAAACCTCACTATAGACAAGCGGCAGCTCGACATTCTCGAGAGCGGTGGTACGCGGCAAAAGATTAAAGTTCTGAAAAACAAATCCGAGCTTCGAGCTACGGATCTCAGCCCGCTCATCAGCGCTGAGAGCTGAGACGTCCACCCCATCGAGTACATACCGGCCCATCGTCGGGCGGTCGAGGCAGCCGAGCATATTCATCAAGGTCGATTTTCCCGAGCCAGATGCACCCATAATCGCCACGAATTCACCACGGCTAATGGCGAGCGACACGCCTCGTAACGCGTGGATTTCAACCTCCCCTACGCGGTAGATCTTGGTGAGGTGTTCAACAAGGAGAAAAGTAGTGCTGTCCATAATACTTGGCAACTGAGGATTTCGGCTTACGGAGTGAGGCTTGCAGCAAAGAAAAATCGATCCTCCGCCATGTGTATGCTGACCTCTTGCTACCGTCGCGGACGCCGACCGACACCCATACCAAATCCCGGTACGGTTGTTTGCCGAGCCTCACTGCTGTGAGACGTCTGGATTCCTGTGATAACACTTGCTCCCTCTGTGAGGTTTCCACTGAGGAGTTCAGCATAGGTGTCGTCACTGAGACCGATTTGCACCGGCACAGGCTTCAATTCCTGACCGTCGGCTTGTACCCACACACGGCGCTGTTCTCTCTCTGGGCTGCCAGGTGCAACCTGGCGCTCTCCCTGCAGACGGGTTGTTACTGGACGGTCTCGTTTCCCGTTCGCTCTCCCGGCTGGTGGATGAAAGCGCAGGGCAGCAAGTGGAATCTTTAGGACGTCGTCGCGATGGGCGGTAATAATGAAGCTGTTTGCCGTCATCCCAGGCTTGAGGGCCAGATCACTATTATCCACGCTGACAACAACGTCATACGTCACGACGTTTTGTAACGTCTGCGGGGCGTTGCGCACTTGCATCACGGCACCCCAGAACTGCCGTTCAGGATACGCATCAACCGTAAAGAAGGCCCGCTGACCTTCTTTCACTACCCCGATGTCAGATTCACTCACACTAGTGTTCACTTGCATCTTGGTGAGATCCTGAGCGATTTCAAATAACACGGGAGTTTGGAAACTGGCAGCAACGGTCTGGCCCACATTCACGTTGCGCGAGACGATCACACCATCGACTGGGGAGGCAATGTTAGTATATTCCCAATTGATCCTGGCCTCTTCCAGCGCGGCTGCGGTTTGGTTGAGGCGGGCTTGGTCAAGTTGCAGTTGCGCTAGCGCCTGGTCATAATCGCGCTCTGCAGCTTCCACTTCTTGTTTGGCAATCAAGTTGCGCTCGAAGAGCTCGCGAGAACGCCTGAGCACCTGCTGCTGAAAGTTGAGGTCTGCTTTGTCTTTCTCTACCTGGGCACGGGTCGTTGCTAAATTCGCTTCGGCCTGCTTCACCTTCATAAGAAAGGGACGAGGGTCAATTTGTGCCACCCGTTGCCCTTTTTCTACTGGAGAATTGAAGTCAACGAAGATCTCCTGGATCGGGCCAGATACATACGTTCCTACTTGTACGGTGGTGACCGGATTCACCGTGCCAGTGGCACTCACCACGCGCGAGAGCGGTCCACGCTCGACTACCACAGTGAAGTAGGTCACCTGCGTGTGATCGTCACGGACGTACCACCAAGTGCCTAGTACAATACCTGCTGCCAATACGAGGAGAATAAGAAGGCTCTTTGTCTTACGCATATCAGTCGAAACGTCGGCCAACCGCCTTTTCTAACTCTGCAATTACGGTCTTGTAGATATACAAAGCCTGAATGTTGTTCGCACGGGCCGAAGTCAGCAACACCTGCGCATCAGTGAGCTCGATGATGTTCCCCACTCCCGCTGAATACCGCCCTTCGGCGAGGTCAAGATTCTCTTGCGCCTGCACCAGGGTTTGTTCACTCACCCGGATACTCTCTTCGGCTTCCCGTAAAGTTAACAGGCTTTGACGCACCTCGAGAGCAACCTGCAGGCGAAGACCCTCTTGCTGGGCTTCTAGGCCCCGCAGATTGGCCCGAGCCTCACCAACTTGAGCAGCAGTAAGAATATCGTCAAACAGGGGAACGGTGAGGGTGACACCCCAAACCCACCCTTCCTGCAGTGGGTATTCACGTCCGGTCCAGTTATATTGCGCATTCCCAGAGACCGATGGGAGGTATTGTTTTTGCAGTGCAGAAACATTCTTTGCTGCAGCCGTCTCTTGCGCCTGTAAACTGCGGAGTTCAGGCCGGTTGGCATAGGCTTGCGTCAGAACTGCCTCGTCGTCAAACACCACTACCTCACGTTCGAGTGTATCCGCTAAGGTGTAGGCGAAAGGTCCGGTTATTCCCATAGCCGTCCGTAAAGTCTCACGCGCTAGCGCAGCATTATTGCGAGCAATCACCCGGGTCAGCATCGCATTAGAAAGTTGGACTTGGGCTTGCGTGACATCAAATCGAGGAGCCAGGCCGACCTCGAACCGTGCCTGTGCTTCCTCGAGGTGTCTCTGGCTTTGCTGAATCGTCTCCTCGGCCACTTGGAGCAGGCGCTGGGTTGAAAGAACACTATAGTAGGACTGTTTGGTATTGAAAATGATAGTTTGCCGGATCGTTTCAAGATCGGCCACACTTGATTCTACAGACGCCTGTGAGGAACGAATGAAGTCTAGGGTGCGGCCAAAGTCGAACAGTAACTGACTCAGGCTGACATTAGTTGAGTGAAAATTAAAGAGCTGCACAGAACTCCGCCGTTGCTGACCTTCGCCCACGTTGACCCCACCAACTGCGGAGGAGACCGGACGTTGCTGTCTTGAGTAAACGTAGGTATACCCGCCACTCGGCAAATAGTTCGCCACCTGTTGCCGTACGCGCTGCTGTGCAGCCTCGACTCCGGCCTGTCCTATACGTAAACTCGGGTTCTGGGCAAGAGCAATATCTACCGCCTCTTGCAGCGTAAGAACAGGATCTGAGGCGGTTTCCCCTGTCACCGTCCCAAGAGGCACAATGCTGCTCAGTAGCAAAACGACTACGATGAAACGCTGCATAGGAGCGATCCTTCCATAGAGAAGTGTTTTTCTCGAATGACATCCACAACACGTGTGTTAGGGGCGTTCGCTCTCCTCGGTTCTCTGAGAGATGATGTCGAGATTGACCGACACCTCTCTTTTTTCCACTCTGAGCCGGCGCTGCCGAGCAGCGACGCCCTGAAAGGCACTCAGGCAGTAGGCATGCACGGCACGGAAACGTCGCACGAACACATTCGCACCTATGTCGTCGAAGAGCGAATAGGCAACTGGAGTCACAAGGAGAGTCAGGAGCAACGAGAGGGTTTGCCCACCTATCACGACCACAGCGATGGTACGTCGTTCCTCGGCACCTGGACCAGTCCCCAAAGCAAGCGGCAGCATCCCAGCGACCAGGGCTAGCGTGGTCATCAGAATGGGACGAAGCCGGTCCCGGTTGGCTTGCATAATGGCCGTGAGACGGTCTAGGCCGCCTGCACGCAATGTATTGGTATGATCGATCTGTAAGATCGCGTTTTTCTTCACGACACCAAATAACACTAACAAACCTAACGCTGAGTAGAGATTCAGCGTATTTCCGGTCAGCCAGAGTGAGAACAGCGCAAACGGCACCGAAAGCGGCAGAGACAGTAAAATGGTCAGTGGGTGGACTAAATTCTCGAATTGTGCTGCGAGTATCATATACATGAAAATGATCGACAGCAGAAACGCCCACATGAACTCACGAAATGTGCGTTCCAATTCCCGCCCACGGCCAGAGATTGTTGTTGAATATGTCGTAGGAAGATTGAGATCCTCAGCAGCTGCATGCAACGCTTCAAGGCGATCAGCAAGGGCATATCCAGGCCCAACAGAAGCCCGGAGACTGACCATGCGCTGTCGGTCCAGCCGGTCAATACGCGACGCACTGGGTGTGGGAACGATGCGAACGAGGTTGTCCAAGCGCACGAGACCGCCGTTTTGGCTGGGGACATAGAGCCGTTCGATAGTGGCAGAGTCATTCCGATCACCATCGGCAAGGCGGAGTTGCACGTCGTACTCATCATTCACTGATGCATCACGAAACCGTGACACTTCTTCGTCTCCGCCAACCATGAGCCGCAAAGCTGTCGCAATATCCGCGGTATCAACCGCCAGCTTCGCAGCACGGTCCCGGTCGATTTCTATGCGTAACTCTGGTTTGTCCAGCTTCAGCGTTGTGTCGGCATCGACAATGCCCCCAAGCGCTTGGGATTTGTTGCGCAGTTGCTCAGCATACGCAGCCAGCGCTTGCAGGTCCGGCCCGCGGATGACAAAGTCGATGTCCCAGTTTCCGCCGCCGATGTTAAACGTCGGCGCATTTCGCACCGAAGTCCGCAGATCCCCATATTGGCTGAGCCGACGACGGATCTCCTGCATGACGTCCCGCTGAGTGTAGTTGCCGCGAAACGCCTCGAGGATATCCCCCCGGAGCAGCTCTTGCCAGAGTCGCCGCAGTGAAAACGTGCGCTCCTCGTGTGGGGCAATGCGGACATAGACCCCTCCTTGATTGACACTGCCGAGAAATCCTCCTCCCACTGAAGACAAGACAAGCCGCACCCCTGGTGTTGCATGCAACTCAGCCTCAATCGTTTGCATGACCTCGTCCATGGCCGCGAGGCTTGCCCCTTCTGGCGCGGTCACGTTGACCGTAAACTCTGCCTCATCCACATCGCTCGGGATATATTCCTGCTTGACCAATGCATACAAAGGAATAGATGAGAAGATCACTCCGAGTGCAAACACTGTCACCACCAGCCGATTTCTCATGGCGAGTGCGAGGATCCACATGTATCCCCGATCGAGCCAGGCGTAAAAACCACGCCGTGAGGCGGCCACCTTCTGGGCATCCGCGGCGGTTGAGTCCTCAGCACGTAGGAGGCGTGCACTCATCATCGGGGTAAGCGTGAAGGAAACGAGCAGACTCACCATGACCGCGACGGCGGCAGTGATACCGAATTGAAAGAGAAACCGTCCTGAGATGCTCGACATGAAAGAGACAGGAATAAAGATGACGACGAGGCTGAGGGTGGTCGCCATAACGGCGAGACCAATTTCCGCCGTGGCGGCAGGTGCCGCCTCAAACGGTCGCATTTTTTTCTCTTCGATAAAACGAAAGATGTTCTCGAGGATGACAATGGCATCATCAATGACAATCCCGACCATGAGCACAAGGGCAAGCATGGTGACACTATTCAAGGTGAACCCTAACGCCCACATCATGCCGAACGTCGCAATGACTGAGGTGGGAATGGCGATACCCGCAATGACCGTAGAACGCCAACTCCGCATGAAGACGAGCACAACGATACAGGCCAGGATGCTACCGAGCACTAAATGGACGTTGATTTCATGCAGCGCTGCATAAATGTAGCGGGACTGGTCCCGGATCACTTCCAACTTCACATCGGGCGGGAGCTGCGCGGCTATCTGTGCCAGGTTCGCTTTCGCAGCTTCAATAACCTCAACCGTGTTGGCACCAGATTGACGCCGGATATCGAGGATAACGGTTGGGACTCCATTCAGGCGTGCAACCGACCGTTGCTCTTTCGTTCCATCCTCAGCCCAACCGATGTCTCGCACCTGTACAGGCGCACCGTTCACAGTGGCGATGACTAACTCATTAAACGCGTGTGGGTCAACAAGCCGCCCCATCGTGCGCAGCGTTTGCTCTTGCAAACCGGCGGTGACGTTTCCCCCTGGGATGTCCGCGTTTTGGCGTGCCAGCGCAACCCGTACCGCAGTAATAGGAATCTGGTAAGCCGCGAGGCGGTCTGCATCGACCCACACGTTAATTGCCCGTTCTAGCCCCCCGACGATTGCCACCTCCCCCACTCCCGAAGAACGCTCAAGCTGCACTTTCACCACTTTATCCGCTAACTCCGTCAGTTCGCGGACGGAACGATCCCCGTACAGCGCCACCGTCAGGACCGGCGTTAAATCATTGTCAAACTTCGAGATCACCGGAGGATCAGCATCTGCAGGAAGGTCACGAACCACGGTTGCCACACGGTCTCGCACATCTTGAGCGGCGGTATCAATGTCCCGATCCAGCTTGAAGGTGGCAACAACGACTGAAGTCCCGGGACCAGACACTGAGCGCAGTTGGTCGATCCCTTCTACGGTATTGACGACTTCTTCAACGCGTTGAGAAATTTCATTTTCTACCTCTTCTGGAGATGCACCGGGCAAAGTCGTGCGTACCCGCACAGTCGGAAGATCCACAGAGGGGAAGCGGTCGACCCCCAAACGGAGATAACTCGCCGCGCCAATAACGACCAACGCGAGGATCATCATTGAAGCAAAAATAGGACGCTGGATACTAATGGCGGCAAGCTTCTGCATGAACTCTTCAGATTATGGCGCGACGTGCACTATTTGTCCCGCTTGGAGATTTCCTGGGTTGATCACCACCATATCACCGAGGCTCACGCCGGTCGTGACTTCAATCCACTCGTCCGCACGGCGTCCTGTCGTCACAACTTTTTCGACGGTCTTGCCATCATGGACAAGCAGCACTTTCTGAATACCGGCAAAGGACACAATCGTACTCGTCGGAACAGTCAGCGCCTTATCTTCCTCGTCTGTCACAATCTCAACCCGCGCAAAGGAACCGGGGCGCAGGGATCCATTGTTCCGTACATCGGCCTCGATGGTCAGCATACGATTTTGTTCGTTGATCGTAGGACCGAGCCGCATAACATGGCCCTCATGAACGGTTGGATCTCCCTCGATCATTACCCGTATCTTCTGCCCTGCTCGCACGCTAGGCGCGGCGCGTTCAGGCACCTCAGCACGCAAGCGCAGCGGATCCATCCGCACAAGAGAGACAACAGGCATACCTGCTACCAAATATTCTCCCACACTCGCATGCCTGGTCTGGACCATGCCATCAAATGGTGCAAACACGGCCGTATCGGTGAGCTGCTGGCGAGCGATCTCAAGTTCTGAGCGACGCTGCATGAGCAGTGCTTGACGGTTGCGAATCTCTTCGATGGCATCCTGATGCCGACTCAGGGCAACTTTATAGGTTGCCTCGGCTGAGTCGAACTCAGAGCGTGAAACAAAGCCCCGTTCTGACAGCGAGGCTAAACGGTCACGGTTCTGGCGCGCTTCCTCCAGCAGCGCCCGCGCCTGTCTAACTGTACTGGTTTGTTCTGGATCAACACGATCATTTGTCCCTTGTGGTGAAAGACCCAAACGGGCACGTGCCTGTGCAAGTGCAGCTTCAGCTTGTCGAAGCCGCAGCTGATAGTCTCGTGGCTCCACTTGCGCTATCAGTTGCCCACGTTGGACAACGCTGCCGAAATCAACCGGAATAGTGTCAAGCCTCCCTGGAACTTTGACACTCAAAGTCGCCTGATCATGTGCCGCCAGCGAGCCGAGGACCGTTACTGTGCGCTCTAGGGACATTTCCCGTATAGCTACCGCCTTTACCTGCTGAGGGGACTTCGCCTCCTCGGCAGTCGAAGGCTGTTTCGCAGATACCGGATCATTGCTTTGACAGGCTGTGAAGGCCACCGCAATGATTATAAGGAACCAAGCCGCACCCAAGGATGATTCAAATCGATACAGCTGCAGGATACGGGCAATTCGTCTCACTGTACCCGCCAGGAGAATCCTCTCCATCACAGATTTCCAGAAGTTTTCTTGTAGAGGTGAACATACACTGCAAACGCAACATATACAGCTACGGGCGCAAAATTCTTTGCGGATCCGACTGGGCAGAACACCTCCTTTTAGACTCACAACGACTGGTTTTGGGTTACGCGCGCAATACTCTTGGGAATGCGAGGCGGGAAAAAACCGACAGGGAGCATCTCTTTACAGGGGCTGGTTACAGGCGTGAGAGCTGTAACCAGAGGAAAAGAAAGAAAAAAACCGGCAGGCCACTGCATGTTACGCCCGGTCTGCGAGCCTACGGCATATGCTCCAGCGCCCAGGCGATTAAATCGCTGGTGCCTTCCTCATCCCACATCCCGGAATCGATCAAGAGATGGTAGTGAGTCGGGTCAAGCCAGTCAGCGTGATAGAAGGTACGGACATAATCCGCCCGTAATCGGTCCATACCGATGATGCGGGTCTCAGCAGCAGCATGCGTGAGCCCTTCGGTTTGCATCACACGCTCTATCCGTACCGAGAGCGGCGCAAAAAGAAACACGTGCAGCACTCCAGGCCGACCAGCCAGAATATGGTTCCCACCCCGGCCCACGATGATTGCGCGGCCTTCTCTGGCAACTTCCTCAACGATCGTCCTGGTCATGCGTACTAACTGGGCATCATTCAGCCATAACGGAGGGGGAATTTCGTAGGCAGACTCGAATCCGCCCATGCCGAAGAGGCCGACCATGCGCTCAATAAAGGAATCGACTCGCTCGTCTTTCGAGTCCACATACTCCTCTGACACCTTATATTGCAAGGCGATTTTGCGCACGATCTCCTTTTCCCACACTGTCCAGTGCAAGCGGCGGCCTAAGGCACGGGCGATGAGGCTTCCCCCACTGCCGTATTGATGGGAGATGGTGAGCAGTGATCTCGCTGTAGGATTCATAACCACCTCCTTGGAAAAAAGCGGTCAGGACGCTTCTGTTCTCTGCGGTAGCGCATTCTAGGCGCGGAACACCGTCTCAGTCAACTCAGCAAGAAAAAAACGCGTTCATGGGGGAGAGGCTATGGTTGTGACAGGAAAACGAACACCCGGCCCACGGCGGCTTTATCCATAATGCTCTGCCCTGGGGCCCCAGTCGCAAAGTCAGGAATTGAGTCACCGTTCACATCCCCAGGCGAGGCGATAGAGTATCCCAGCATCGATCCCTGGTGGGGATAGGGATTGTCGAAGGTGGTGAGATGCCGACCGTCTCGACCATTGAACAGAAACATCTCACCCTGGACGTGGTACTCGTCTACCGTCTGATACGGCGCACCAATAAGGATTTCTGGCGCCCCATCCTGATTGATATCTGGTCCCTCCGCGACCACAAAGCCAAACCCGGAGTACGCCTTGGTGGGGGCAGGATTGTTCAACGTAAAGAGCAACGTGCCATCCGCGCCGCTAAAAGCAAAGGCCGCTCCCTGCGAAGGATTCGACCCTACGTCTTTGTACGGAGCGCCAATGAGCACGTCTGGCACCCCATCTTTGTTGAGGTCACCAGCGGACACGACTCGCCAGCCGAACACTTCGCCCGCACGGGGTTCTGGATCGTCAAATGTACGGAGCAGCTTCCCATCCCGACCACTAAAAGCATAGACCCGACCTTGCACAGTAATATCCCCTACAGAGGTATAGGGAGCACCAACCAACATGTCCGGAATCCCATCTTGATCAAGGTCGCCTGCGCTAGCGACAGACCAGCCGAAGGCCGACCCTCCTTGTTGGGCCGGCGCTTCCAGGGTTCGGAGCAACTCTTTACTTTGTCCATTAAACACGAACGCCTTCCCATCCCCATCCTGGGCAAAGGCACCCACAATCAACTCAGGAATCCCATCGCCGGTCAGGTCGCCAAGCGAAGCCACTGACCAACCGAAGGCCGCCCCAATTTGCTGTTGTGGTGCTTGCAGAGAGAACAGTGGTTTCCCATCTTTTCCACTAAAGACAAAAGCTCTCCCACCCCCTCCTTGGCCAAACGCGCCAATCAGCAAATCTGGCACACCGTCTTGGTTGACATCACCAGCTGCGGCGACCGCACAGCCAAAGGCCGCCTCCCGTTGAGGAGTAGGGGTATCAATCGCAAAAAGCAGTTTGCCACTTTTGCCGCTATAGACAAAAGCCCGGCCTTGATGATCGTTTTGGTTCCATGGATGGTCATAGGCACCGACAAGATAATCTGAGATCCCATCTTCATCGATATCGCCAACGACTGCGAGCGCAGAAGCAAAACCAGAGAACATCATACGGGCCGGGTTGTCGAGAATCATCATGCGGGGCGCCGCCCGAACAGGCGAAGCACAGAACAGGAAGAAAACAAGCTGGGCACACACCCACACATCGTAATGAAAGCGCATAGGGGGATTCCTTTGGAAGAGTTTCAAGTTACTTGCTGGACTGATGAGGTTGCAGGCTGGAGGGATCAAGAGAATGGGCAGCCACTCCTGCCACTTTTGAGTTTCGGCCTTATATCGTAGCCTTCTCTCACTGTCAAACGGGGGTTTTTAAGCCTGCAGCGATGACATACGTTTCCGCCGACCCTTTGCGTGTGGCCTCGGGTCGAGTGGTTTTCACCGTCGCGAAAATAGTCCGCATCTCTGTCAGAAAATCCTTGTACTCCGGTCCCATAAAAACTTTGAGCAAGAGCGTACCACTTTTTCGCAGCAGCACCGAAACACAGGTCAGCGCTGCCCGACACAGTTCCATCGCCCGAGCTTCATCTACCTCTTTGATCCCGCTCAGCTTAGGTGCCATGTCTGAGAGCAAAACATCGGCAGGGCCACCGAGCAAAGTCATCATCTTCTCCTGTTGACCCTGATGAGTGGCATCACCTTGCAGCAGCACAACATTCGCCAGGGGCAGAGGTGCAAGTTCAACCAGGTCGATACCAATCACTTTTCCGTCTTTGCCGACTAAGGTCGCGGCAACCTGTACCCACCCCCCAGGCCAGGAGCCCAGATCAATCACGCGGTTCCCAGGTTTGAAGAGGTGAAACTCTCTGTGCAGTTCCAGCAGTTTATAGGCTGCCCGGGAGCGATACCCTTCTTGCTTGGCTTTTTTGTAGAAAGCGTCTTTGCGATCGTACACGTCTAGTGTTCCTGGCCCCTCTCGATCCTAGAATCCCACCGGCCTGATATAGCGCTGGTACACCTTGGGTAGTTCTGTCGGAAGAGAAGCGACATCTTCCAGCACAAGATAGCGAGACGGCTCACACATCTCGCGCAAATAATCATGCCCAGCCTTGTCAACAGTCAGACAGAATGTGAGCACCCCAGCTTGGTCAGCCTCACGTAACGCCATCATGGTGTCGCGAATACCATAGGTAATCGAACGTCGGTCTGTTCCATAGTCTGTATCTTGAGGAAAGCCATCGCTGAGTAGGATCAACAACTTCACTCGGCAGGTAAGGCTTTTGAGTTTTTCTAATGAGTGACGCAGCGCTGTACCCATCCGCGTCGAACGTTTGGGTTCAATCGCGCCAATGCGCCCTTTGACCGTGGGAGACAACGCTTCGGCGAATGATTTCACATGGTAAAATTCAACATTCTCCCTGCCTTGGCCGGAGAAACCATAAATTGCATAGGAGTCACCAATCTCCTCCAGCGCCTCCGCCATCAACACCAAGGCTTCCTTCGTTACATCAATAATCCGGCGAGGTTTTGAATGAGACACCATCGGGCGTTTTTTCCATGCTGTCAACCAGTCCTCCGAGTCCTCTTCACCGTACTGCGGTACGACCTGCACCACCGGCTCGTCGGTGGAAGCGCTCATGTCTACCAGGAACAAGGCAGCCACATCCCGCTCGGTCTGGCGTCGCATAGTATAGAGCTTCGGCGACGGCGACACGCCGGCACGGAGATCGCTCGCTGCGGTGATCACTGCATCCAAATCGACCTCCTGCCCATCTTCAAGGCCACGGAGAGTGCGGTACAATTCCGGGCGAATGCGCTGGAATTCATGTTTCACCGCTGCGGTGATGGCAGCGTAGTTCCCAAGGGTTGCAGAGAAAAATTCTCCGGCGTCACCGGCGAGTACGATTTCACGTAGCCGGCACCAGCGTGAACGGTAGTCAGCGACCTGGTAATCCCACTCATCATAGAAAAAAGTCAGTCCCTCCTCGCGCTCACGCCGCCGGTAGCCATTGACAATGGTGAGCCCCTGCTCTGGACTCACCTGTTCGCGCTTGCCGTTTCCGGGGAGTTTGCCGATGAGATCGCTGATATACAGCCCTTGCGGGGTGATGGTATCGTGGTTGCCTTGACGAATCTGGAGATCGACTCCTGCCTCAAGGAGCGCCTTCAATTCTTCAGGGGAAAGCGGTGTCCCACCAGTTTGGTCATCTGTCTCGGGTTCGAGTTCCAAAGGTGGCAATTCTGGTGCGTCCGGCGGAGGTGGGCTATCGTCCATGTCTGGATCAAGCAGCGCATCGCCAGTTATCTTGTCGAAGATGATCGACCCGAAAGACGCCGGGTCACGAGATTGCCGTGCGGCTGCGAGCGAGGACAATAATTGGAAATAGGTCTCCGCCGCCAAGAGCGCCGAGTCGTAAACCGTAGGATACAGGTCAGCGTCCCATGTGAGTCTCGACGCACTGGCAATAAGGAAATCCGGTAGCAAGGAAGGCAAGGACAAAGTAGCTGCCCAGTCCAGATCTTCGCGCAAGCCGCTGTAAGCACGGCCGATCCAGGTGCTAACTCGTTGTGTCTCTATCCAGAGGAACAGGGCCTCAACGACGTCTGGATGGGGAAAGCGACCAAAGTAGTCAGGGAGTCCACCCACAGGGGCCACTCCTTCACCAAGAAATTGGCGGAGAGCAAGGGGAAGCTGTGGCCACAGCGTAGTGAGCGAAAAATCGTAAGTGCCGAATTCACGCCGACCAGCCTGCTGTGCCGCCAGCACTCGGAGTAATCTAAAATTTTCCTCGTAGGTAGGAAAGAAATCGACGCGACCAGGCAACGGCAGACCGTCACTATATGTGGGGAACTCCTCCAGAGGCGGTGGGTAGCAGAACAGCTCTTGGCGGTGAATACCGACAGAAGAGCCAGAAAGCATCTGAATATATTTGCGTAAAGTTTCTTGGACTTCCTCTAAATCCACTCCAGGAGATGCCTGGCGGAGGACCCGCAAACTGGTGCGCGATTCCAGGGCAAAAAATGCCGTTCCAGCAGTAAGGTTATCGTGGGCAACGGTGAGGCCCTTTTCCAGCCACTTGATGAGTCCTTCTGCATCAGTCTCTTCGCAGACGCGTGGAAGGGTGCGAATCAGCGGAGGAATCCCAGCAGGAAATTCGCGCGCGACGGTCAAAAGCTTGTCTTGGAGCATTGACCTAGGTGCCAGGCTCAAAGATCTGAGCAGAGGCGCGAGCAGAGGAATAACAGGAGGGATCGCTGTCGGATTGGAGCACAGGGCTGGTGCAAGCAGAGCCAGGAGAAATGCACGCCTTTCAGTGGTTAGCCCGCACAACACCGCCGGCAGACGGAAAAAGATTTCAGTTGCAGCCTTGGCTGAGAGGGTTGCCGATTCCTGACAACCCGCCAGCACAGCGAGACGCTCCTGTTCTGCCAGATCAGAAAAGCCAGTCGGTAGGTTGGCATAAAAAGTCCCTGGCCCAGACTCCTGGACCAGGACACCAAGCCTGGCCCAGTGTAACATCTCTGCAGGGGCCAGCACCGGCAAGGCGACAGGTGCAGCCTCGAAATACGAGACTGCCAGGAACTCACCCTTCCAACCCTGCTGTCCTAAGAGAGCACTGCCGTGAGTGGCCCACGCACGTAACTGGGGGAGAATCGGCTCTGGCATAGCAGACAGCAACGGTGCTGAAGTTTGCAGGAACTGCGTCCCGAGACGGCGCGATCTTCTCAGGGTCTCGCGACCAATCGCAACCCATTCTTCCGCTACATCGAGTCCAAGGCGAACAAAAACAGATGGAGGAAGCGCAAAATACGCGGCTGCGCCGTCCCGTGACACTGGCTCCTCGCTCGCCAAACGCTCGCCGATCTGCACCCAGCGAGCAAATTCTTTCTTGCCAAAGACATGCCAGGCAGTTGGGGCGTTGCGACAGAAAATCTGCGCCAGGGTAAGGGACACAGCAGCAAGACGGTCGCCCGCACTCAAGAGATGTTCGCGGGCTCGAGCGTCCAACGCCTCAAGCTCGGCGAGCAACGTCTGACCAGCTTTGTCTCCTAACAAATGGCGATTGTCAAACCACAGACGGCGAAGTGATGACATCAGCAGTATTGGGGATTGCGGATTGGGGATTGCGGATTAGGAAAGCGAAAATATTTATTCCGCAATCTGCATTCCGCAATCGACAATTTACACATAGGTGAGCCAATGGTTGTATTTACGCTCTCTTCCCTTGGTAATCGCGAAGAAGCGCTCTTGCAAAACAGAGGTAATTTCTCCAGGCACAGTACCGCGGATCGGACGATCATCGACCTCGCGGATCGGTGTGACTTCAGCCGCAGTGCCAGTGAAGAAGGCTTCATCAGCAAGGTAGACCTCATCTCGTGTGACACGTTCCTCTGCTAACGAATAGCCCTGATCATGGAGCAGCGTCACCACCGTGTCGCGCGTAA
>CAZCWX010000186.1:0-6410 GCA_964502465.1 uncultured Enterobacteriaceae bacterium
GGGCTGCAAGCACCAAGGCCTCTCGACCTCTGTCGCGCCAGGACCGACGCTAGTGTAGCCTGTGGCTGCCTTCTTTTCATCCGGTGTGGCGAGGCCCGGCCTCATGACCGGCTGATAGGAGGTGCGACATTTGAGACGCGAGACTCGGCGCGTTTTCGGCGTCTCTCGGTAAAGTTTAGCCACCTGGATGAATGGTTCAAGCCGCCATACCGTATGGATTACCAGGACTCGTTGACAAAACTTCAAATTGTCAGAGAGGAAGATCCATTCGAGTGTAGAGTCTCCGAAGCTGAGTTCCTAGTCAAAAGCTTAGTATCATATTCTTTCCCCGTCATTCCTTCGGCAACCGAGATCAAACTTGGGTACTCGCACTACTTGGTGATTGAAGCCGATGAGGATAGACATCTGGATTGGTTCTTAAACAAAGTTGAAACCCTGCGGGACTTCTTCAGCTTTGTGATCGGTATGCCAGTTTACACGCTCGAACTGGTTCCTGAACTCAAAACCGTAGAGGCAAGGTCCGAAGAGTCTCAACCGGCTTTCGAGCGCTTACAACTCTTCCTCTCTGTGGACGTGCCTGAAATCCATGAGAATCACCCTCACGACTTTCTTACACGGTACAAGGATTTACGCTCGACACTGCCCGAAACCCTGAGGGAATGGTTTCGCAAAAGTGAGATGTATGGCACTGCGTTCAGGCTTTATTTCTCTCTAATGTATGGAAGTGGGATGCATGAAGAAACGGTATTCCTGAACATTACGCAAGCCTTAGAGTACCTGCACCCACAGATATTTCGTGACCGTTCCCGCTACTGTTCTACGGAACAATGGAGGAAGTTCTTACAGTGGTTTCGTGAGAATTTCCCGCAAGACATAGCCCCGCATTCAGGGGTAGCGCAGCGGTTTGCTAATCGTGACAACTTTGTTGGTTTGCTGGTATCGAGAGTTGGTTCTCTCAATAATTTTTCGCTGCAGAGCAAGTTGGAAGACCTACTAGAAGGCGTGCCAGAAAACACGCTATACCCGATTTGTGATAACCCTCGGGATATTGCAGTTTACCGTGCCCAGCTGATTAAAAAGACCGTGAGGACTAGAAACTACTTGACGCACTTTAACGAAGAGGAAAAGAGGAGAGCAGCGAGCGGTGAGGAGTTGCGGAAGATGTGTGGTCAATTATGGGCTGTTTTGACCTACTGGTTGGGCAAGGAGTTCATCTCTGATGAAAAAATTTTGGATAATATTAGCATCGAATCGTCAGAGAAAGCTCAGTTTGTTGTCAGGTTCAAGGCCAAGGTTTAGCAGAAAACATGAGCGGTTCTGTGAAAACCTACCCGTTTGATTATTCGTCTGCATTTGCTCTCGTGGAGATTATGGCCCAGATCATTGCTACAATGATCAGCAGCATGAGGACTAATCATGTGACTTGTCGCTAGTTATAAGGGCTGCGACAAAATGACGAAAATTTTCACAACCAGAAGGGTGCATAAAAGGGTCGGCGTTCGGCAAATGAAATGAAACCATGCGAGTCTTTGGGATAGAACCAGACGGCAAGTTCAAAGAGTACATCCAGACTCCGTTTCAAGTGCAGCACGAAGAGGCTATTCTCGAGCACTGGCTAGAAAGCAATCCTGATGGGATCGTCGAGGACGGCAAACTGCTGATCATTGGTCGCCAGGTCAGCACGAATCTCGGCAGCGTTATTGACCTGCTCGCTTTAGACCGGCGGGGTGATGTCGTAGTGGTCGAGCTGAAGCGAGACCGGACACCCCGTGATACGCTTGCGCAGGCGCTCGAATACGTGTCATTCGTCGAGCAACTTGATACCGAACAGCTTGAAGCAATCCTTCGGGCGTATCTGAATGACGACTCTCTCAGCCTTGCCGAGCATCACCGGGAATACTTCGAACTCGCCTCCGACGAAGCCATAGCCTTCAATAAGGATCAGCGGATTGTCGTTGTGGGTCAAAAGGTGACGAACGAGATCAGGCAAACGGCCTCTTTCCTGCGGTCGAAAGGAGTTCGCGTGACATGCGTGGAATTCTCCTTTTTCTTGTCCAGCGGAGGCACGCGCCTTCTCTCCCAAGATATTGTTGTAGGACGGGAGCTGACAAAACCTGCCCACATTGCCTCCGGTTCACTTCCGATCGTATCGCAAAACGATTTCATGCGGTCGCTGGACGAAAATGGGAGACTGGTTTTTGGACGGTTTCTTGAGTTCGCTAGACAGAGGTCCATGCCCATCCACTGGGGAACCAAGGGGTTCTCTTTGAACGTTGATTTGGATGGGAATCATGTTGCTGTTTGCTTCGGCTATCCTCCCGATTCGGTGTACAAACAGTCTGTCTATACCGCCTTAATGGGCCGTGGAGGCATGACGAATAAGACTTCTGTACCTGAGGATGTTATAACGTCTCTCTGGACGGAAGCAGAGTCGACAGGACTATTCCGGCCAGCCGGTCGTGAACTCAAGTGTCTGATTGACCATAAGCTGTCGGAGCAGGAGTCGACTGCACTGCTATCGTGGTGCGAGAAGGTTGCGGCCAGCATCAGCGAGCATGGTTTGAAGGAATAGGACTGCCGAACAATTGCATGTAGCCGACGTGGAAAACCGAACCGCTCAAGATTCCTTGAGCGTGCAAAATGCCGAAGCTAACTCTGACGGTTGCTATTCTTCAAGATGAGGCCCGACAGTTCGCCAAACTTGAGTCTACCCACCCGGAGCCGACTATTTTTGGGGTGACGGATGGCAAGGCCATTGGCACTTATCTGGAACACAAGTTTCACGCACACCTTGAGCGCAAGTACGTGCACGCGCCGGGCAGCTCAGCTAGCGGAATTGACTTCCCTGGCCTCGCTGTTGATTTGAAAGTGACGAGCGTCAAGCAACCTCAGTCTTCATGCCCATTCAAGTCCGCCCGGCAGAAGATTTACGGCCTCGGCTATTCGCTCCTGGTCTTCGTGTATGACAAGAGCGACAACCCAAAGACCCGCACCGCAACCTTGAACATCTTGCACACCATATTTATCGAGGCACACCGAACGGCTGACTTTCAGATGACTCGCGGATTACTCAACATCCTTGATAACGAAGGGAACGAGGACGACCTTGTGGCTTTCATGCAGGACAAGATGCTCCCCCTTGATGACATAGAGACCCATCGGATCGCTCAAGAACTCCTCCGTCATCCGCCCGAACAGGGATACCTGACCATCTCGAACGCGCTACAGTGGCGACTCCAATACGGCAGGGTCATCTCCAAAGCTGGAGAGGTGGACGGAATCACGCGGATTAGATAGGGATCTAGTCTTTATGGTACACAGCCTAAAAGGTGACGAGTTTGGGGATTTTCAAACCCCGAGTATGCTAGCCAAGCAGGTCTGCAAACTCCTGGCAGACCGGAGGCTGACTCCGGCCTCAGTGGTCGAGCCAACTTGCGGTATCGGTAATTTCCTGTTTGCCGCCCTCGATCAATTCCCGACAGTGAGAAGGGCACTGGGAGTTGAAATCAACCAGGCATACGTGGACAAACTCATCGCTACGCTGCAAACCTGCCCCTACGCGGATAAGGTCCGGGTTATTCGAGAGAGTTTTTTCCACGTCGATTTGGTTACCCTATTGCGTGACCTCCCAGACCCCCTGCTTGCTATCGGCAACCCTCCCTGGATTACCAACGCCCAGCTCGGCGTGCTGGGGAGCGCGAACCTTCCTAGAAAAACAAACTTCCAGAACCATGATGGTTTGGCTGCTCTTACCGGTAAGAGCAACTTCGACATCTCGGAATGGATACTCATCAAACTGCTAGAGTTGCTAGCAGGCCGTCAGGCAACGATAGCGATGCTCTGCAAGACCGCCGTCGCTCGTAAAGTTCTCATGCACGCATGGAAGAACTGTATCAGCCTTGAGAATTCCGAGATTCATGCAATCAATGCTGCCGCGCTTTTCGGCGCGGCAGTGGATGCCTGCCTACTAGTATGTTCTCTCTCTCCCTCTCAACACAACCACAACTGCCGTGTCTTTCGTCAAATCGGAGACGATCACCCAACGAAGACTATCGGCTATCATGATGGCCTGCTCATCGCCGACGTCGGGGCCTACAACCGCTGGAAGCACCTTAATGGTGCGGAAGTCTACAAGTGGCGTTCCGGGATAAAGCACGACTGCGCCAAAGTGATGGAGTTACATAAGGAAGGAAATCAATACTGGAATGGCCTCGGAGAACTGGTAGATATTGAAGACGACTACCTTTACCCAATGCTGAAGAGCTCCGAACTTGCTAATAACCGCACTAGGGAACCCAACCGTTGGATGCTCGTCACACAAAGGGCTGTGGGGGATGATACGAGTACCATACGTATCCAGGCTCCTAAGACATGGAAGTATCTCCAGGAGCACGGTGACGTATTGGATCGCCGAGCTAGCGCTATTTACAGAAAGCGACCTCGCTTCTCGGTCTTTGGCGTCGGAGATTATTCGTTCTCTCCCTGGAAGGTAGCGATATCTGGCTTCTATCAGAAACTCCAGTTCGCCACAGTTGGCAGCATCTTTGGAAAACCAGTCGTGCTGGACGATACGTGCTCCTTCGTTGCGTGCCAAACTGAACAGGAAGCCCACTTCATCGCTTCCCTGTTGAACTCGTCTCCCGCCCGGGAGTTCTTCTCCGCATTCCTCTTTTGGGATGCGAAGCGCCCCATTACCATTGATATTCTCCGGCGCCTTGATCTCCTCGCACTGGCTCGCGAACTCGGCAGCGAGGATACGATGACCCGGTTATGGGAGCAAAGGAACCCAAGAAAGTTCAATGTCCAGCGAGACCTGTTCGACACCCGGTGATTATGACACTTCGATTCAACCAGGTGTGGTGCATATCAGGTTCGGTTTTCAGGTTTAACAATGGCTTGCAAGCTGATGCTTGCTCCGCTCGCGCAGCTCTGAAGCTGCAGTATTAGGTAGCGCTGGATGTGATGCTGATAGATTCATTCGCACCGAATCCGGATGCCGTGGAGACCCACAGAATTGAAATCGTGGCACCGTGTGAGGCCGTTTATCAGGCTCTATGGACTGCAGACCTGGGTGGCTCTCTGGTGGTCAAGGGGTTGATGGCTCTGCGTTCCCTGCCTGAGCGTATCCTGCATCCGGGGCGCCGATCACGCCCGCAGCAGAAGATCACTCTCCACACGTTAATTGAATCCGGCTTTGCTCGACTGGCCGAAGAGCCAGGACAAGAAATCGTGCTCGGCATAGCAGGTCGATTCTGGCGACCAAGCGGCAATATCTTGCCCTTCAGTCCAGAGCACTTCCAGGGTCCGGTGCCTCCAGGCCTTGCCCGGGCGGTTTGGAACTTTACGGTTCAGGAGGCCAGCACCGGGCGGACTCTCTTGTCCACCGAGACCCGTGTTGTCTGTGGGGATGCAACAAGCAGGTGGAAGTTCCGTGCCTATTGGTTGATGGTCAGGCCCTTCAGCCGGCTGATTCGCCTCATCATGCTCAGGGCAGTACGGCGAGCGTGCGAAGATGCTCCTTAACTTGAGCAATGCTTGTGGTGCAGGCGTCCTCGCCTGCCTGGCTCGATGCAGGCCAGAGGCCCGCACCACAATATGCGAACGGTCAACTGACTACCGACGAGCAGTGGAAACGAGCCCTGCGGCAAATGCTGGGTTGCTGCCAAAGTGCAGATGGAGGTAACTCGCCAGACAGCGTTTGTAGAGATAGCCTTCAGAGCGAGGGGTGTCACCTGCACGCTTCCGCACTTGATACAGCAGGCTGATAGCATCTCCGTGAACAATCTCCCTCTCTAGCTCTGAGTAGTGGAACTCATGTCCCCGTACTGGTTTCTGAGGAAAAGGGCCAGCAGCATGCTCAACGGTGACCTCAACATATCCAAGCGCCTTGAGGTGAGGGAACATGCGTACAGTAGTGGGGAAAGTCCCTACCATAGGAAAGACCGTGCCTGCGATGTCGCGAATCCCTTGTGTGAGATACATGAAGCCACCACATTCGGCGTAGACCACGCCTCCTTGTTCGATAAACGCGTGGACTTCTCGTAGCATTGAGGTATTGGCTGAGAGCTGGGCTGCATGCACCTCGGGATAACCACCGCCAAAGTACACCCCCTGCAAGTCGTTGGGGAGGTGAGAGTCGTGGAGCGGGCTAAAGAAAACCAACTCAGCTCCGGCCTGCTCTAATAACTCCAAGTTATCTGGATAGTAGAAGCAAAACACTTCATCTCTTGCTATACCAAACCGCACTCTTTTTCCTCCTGCCTGAATCCCTATCTCATTTGAGGCTTGAGGCTTGAGGCTTGAGGCTTGGAGAGGAGGAAGCTGTCGGAGAAACAATGAAAGGTCAAGATTGTCTTCGATGAAAGTAGCGAGTTGGTCGATGCGTTCTGGTGTGAGGCGATGTTCTTCTT
>CAZCWX010000187.1:0-20110 GCA_964502465.1 uncultured Enterobacteriaceae bacterium
TGGACATTAACACCAGCACGATGATTGTTGAGGCGGTGTTGCAGGCGCTGCTCGCACGTGAGCGCACAGGGAAAGGACAACACATTGAAATCGAAATGTTAGCCGCGGCGCTCTCGCTCCAAACTAGCCGTGTCGCCGAATACTTTGCCACCAATGAACAACCAAAGCCAATGGGCAGTGCAGTCACGACGACTGTTCCGCACCAAGCGTTTTTGTGTGAAGACAAAAAATATATTGCGGTTGGCGTAGTCAAAGAGGATCAATGGCCGCGATTCTGCCGGGCGGTCAAACTGGAAGAATTGCAAAACGATCCACGATTTGTGACCAATCCGCAACGAGTCGAGCATCGTGCTGAACTGATCCCCCTGCTCGAAGAGCGTTTCCGTACAAAGCCGGCGGCATGGTGGACTATCCGTCTGACCAAGGAGCAGGTTCCGAACAGCCGCATCATGGACTTTGAGGCGCTCCGCTATCATCCTCAAATTGTCCAAAACCAGTTCATGGTCGATCTTGAGACTCTGCACTGGGGCACGTTGAGTGTCGATGGTTTACCCTGGAAGTTTAGCAAGACTCCAGCTGGACCAATCCGTCCCGGCGGGCTGAAGGGGGAACATACGGAAGAGGTGTTGCGGGAGTTGGGGATTGTTGAAAGAACAAGCGATCAGCATTCAGCACTCAGCGGTCAGCCGAACAAGGCACAATAAAGGGGTTCTTTCCTTGAATTGTTTTTGCTGAAAGCTGACTGCTGATAGCTGATTGCTGCTTCGAGGTGAACATGCCTGGTGCACTGTCTGGATTTACCGTCATTGATCTCACCCAGGGCCTCTGCGGCCCATTTTGTTCCATGCGTCTCGGTGATGCCGGTGCAGAGATTATCAAAATCGAACCGCTCACTGGCGATGCAGCGCGGGCGATGGGACCACCATTCATTGGCAATGAGAGTGCCGTATTTCTGAGCCTGAACCGCAACAAGAAAAGTCTGGCGCTCGATATATCCACCACTGAAGGGCAGGATATTGTCCGGCAGCTTGCCGCACAGGCCGACGTTGTTCTCGAAGATCTCGGGCCGGGTGAAGCTGAAAAGCTAGGTCTCGGCTACGAGGATCTGCAGAAATTGAATCCGCGGCTGGTGTCTTGCGCTATTAGTGCTTTCGGAGAAGAAGGACCACTGCGAGATCTCCCGGGGGCTGAACTTGTCATTCAAGTGATGGCGGATTACACCAATTCACTCGGTCGGATTGGCGAACCTCCGGTCCGTCTTGGCACTGATGTGGCTAGCCTCAATACTGGCATCTTTGCCTCACAAGCAATCACTGCCGCGCTCTTTCATCGCGCCCGCACCGGAGAAGGTCAGCGCGTGGCAGTCAGCCTGTTGGGTACACTGCTGCATATGCGTGGCATTATGTGGACAGCAATGACTGATCCTGACGATTGGTACGGGTTTCATCTCGACAATTATACGAAGCCACCAGATGAGGGATACAAAACCAAAACTGGCCGGGTCTATTTTGGCTTGCGACGGGGGAGCACGGAGGATTGGGACCGACTGATGCTCTCTTTGGGATTAGAGGAGTATATTAATGACCCTCGCTTTGCCGGCTTCGGTCGAGACGCAACCAGCATCGGTCGCTATGCTGCCGAAGTGAAACCCATCTGGGAACAAGGGTTCAAAGAGATGACGAACGAGGAGGCCATTCGGCTCATCCACGAATTTCACGGGGATGCGGTACCGTTCACCGACTATCCGACGGTGTTTGCTCACCCGCAAGTTCAGGCACTGAACATTGTCCAAGAAATTGACCATCCAACGGTGGGACCGCTCAAGGCGATTAGACCAGTGTGGCGTTTTTCCGACACAGCGACAAAGATCCAAAGTCCACCGCCTACTCTAGGTCAGCATACGCAGGAGGTGCTTACCAGGGTAGAGTTCAGTCCCGAAGAAATCGCTCGACTCAGAGAGCGCGGGATTGTCGGCTAAGTGACTATCCGAAAAACCCTCTTAAGAGTATATCCGGGGATAAAAATCCCCCCGTCAGCCGCTCCGCGTCTGTCGGCCCCCTTTACCAAAGGGGGCAGCGAAGGCGCAGCCGAGCGGGGGATTTGTGCAGCATAGCGGAGCAAGAGGATTAAGAGTTGTTCGGATAGGCTCTAAGGATAATTGGTGAGCACCAGCACTTCTGCAGCACTGATATTGCGGATCTCGACGTAAGCCGTCCCCGCTGCTGTTTTCTGAATTGGCACGCTCGAGCCAACTGGATGTGACCCGGTATATCCAGCCGGGTTTGCTGCCTCGCTGGTGTTGAGAATGACCGTCATGGCGCTGCCAGAGGAATTGAGGTCGGCATCGACAATAATATCCGCGCCGCGGGCATCCGTCCTATGGGAATTCAGCACGCACAGCGCTTCTTCGTCGTCGAGAATGCGTGACCAGGCGACAATTTCACCAGGACCATACAGATCAAACGGTTGCCCAAGAAAAGCAGTGGGCCGCAGGTATTGTCGTCCGTAGCGGAGAACGGGGTATCGCTTCCGCAGCGCTGCCAGCGCGGCAATGCGGAGGTAGGCAGGATGAAGCGGGTCAAAACAATGATGACCTGCCGTACCAAACGGACCGAAGCCAGGAAGATCAAGGTCCAGGCTCGCAGGTGGTGCGTGTAACCCGCTGCGTCCGTCCTTGCGGGGGTGCTCAGGGCCAAACATCGCCTCGCGGAGGTACAGATCCGACCCCTTCCATCCCGGTAGCCATTGTCTCTCTGACGATTCAGGGCCAGCGAAGGCTTGCTCGGTACCGTAATAGATACACGGAACGCCTAACGTGAAGAGTTGTAACGCTACCCCTGCGACGACCTGATGTTCCGAGGGAGCCTCGCTGGAAAAACGGATTTTCTCGCCAAAAACATGATCGTGGTCGTCCAGGATGGAGACGTGGCGGTGGCCGAGATTGCGATGGGACCCCATGATGGCATTACCGGGATCGAAGCCACTAAAGTACACAATTGGCTGTTCCAGACCTTTCGCCACGCCCCTCAGGTGCAGGCGCATTTCGCCAATATCTAATGTGGCATTTAAGTTTCGTTCGAGGACATCAAGATAGCGGTCCTGGTTGTAGTCGCCACCGGCAATCTCACCGACTAAGAAGAAGTCGTTTTTCCCGAGGTTCGCAGCGAACTCTTTGACTGTGCCGCAAAAATTCCGCGCCTCCTCTGTAGAGACATGCTTCAGCGTGTCGATGCGGAAGCCATCACAATCTGTTAAGGCAATCCAATACTTGTAACAGCGGGCCAAGTCGTTCAAGAGTCCTGAAGCGGGAAGATGGAAGTCCCGCAGATCCTCAAAATCGCTGCGCTTATGCTCAGCGTCGGGCGCGTCGATATCACCGGCGCCCAGGTCGCCTCTGCCCGCCCGGGTATACTGTTCTTCATGCTGTAACTCGACGGGCCACACGCCGTCTTCATTGCCGTGAATCGTTTCCAGGCGTTGGCCTTGATCTCCACGCCAGGTGCCGAATGGATACCGCCCTGGGGTGTAGACTGGTTTGAACTCTCCACCTGGAGTGTCAGTTGGGTATAACCAGTTCGCACCTGAATGATTGAAAATAATATCGAGAAGAATGCGGAGACCTTCTGCGTGTGCGGCAGCGACCAGAGCCACCAGATCGTGTCGGTCACCAAAACGCGGGTCAACGTCGAGAAAATCTTGAATACCGTAACCATGATAGGTGTTAAGGTGCCCACGCTGCTTAAAGATAGGACCGATCCACAGTGTGGTAACGCCCAGGTTTTTGAGATAGCCGATCTTCGACTGGATCCCGCGGAGCATCCCTCCTTGCCAGCGCTCAGCGCCTGCCTGTGCCCAACGGTCCCAACGCCAGGAATCACCGTTCGGTAGGGATGGGCGTGCAGCCGCAAGATGGTGGCGGTCTAACAGCGGGCGGGTCCCTTCCTGACCATCGCTGAAGCGGTCTGGGAGCAGGAAATAGAGGACCTCGTCTCGCCAGTCTGCTGGAGAGGGGTAGTACCGTTGGCGTCTCGGCAAGGAAGTGCTGCGGACGCTTACCGGTCTGTTCTGACTGAGCAGAGTCTCTGTACCTGCCATGCGTGATACTCCTCTGTATGCCTCTACTCAAAAACAGAGAGAAAGTCCAACACAATTTTGCCGAATGCTTGCGGCGCTTCGGCGTGCACCCAATGTCCGACGTGCGGGAGCGTGATCGTCTGAGCTTGGGGGAATAGGGTGCCGATGGCTGAAACGTCCTCGTCTCGGATGTAATGGGAGTTGCCACCGCGAATAAACAGCGTGGGCTTGGCGAACTGACGGTGGGTCGCAATTCCCTTGAGGATTTCGTCATAATTGTTGGAGATGCCATCGAGATTGATGCGCCATCTGAAGGTTCCGGACGTGTCGCGCTGCAGGTTTTTCAGCAAAAATTGTCGTACCGCTAATGCGGGGATGGTCTGGGCAAGCTTTGCGTCAGCTTCCTGGCGAGAACGAAGGGCTGTCACGTCCAAAGTGTACAACGCTGCGAAGATGTCGTCGTATCCGGGAAGATATGCTTTGGGGGCGATGTCCACCACGACCAGTTTGTTGACCATGTCTGGATAGGTGACAGCAAACTGCATCGCCGTTTTCCCACCCATCGAGTGCCCCAGAAGGTGGGCAGAGGGAAGATTTTGCTGATACAAGAACTGTTTCACGTCCTCTGCCATGGCTTGATACGTAAAAACATTGCTGTGTGGAGACCGGCCATGGTTACGCTGGTCGATGGCGAAGACAGTGAAAGACTGACTCCAGGTCTTGCTCAGGGTCCGCCAGTTATCGAGTGAGCCAAAGAGCCCGTGCAAAATGATCAGCGGAGCCCCTGCTCCAGAGCGTTCGAAATGGACCTGCATGCTGTACGTTTGCCAAATAGCAAGCGGAGGGTAAATGGGGGGAAGGGCGAGGAGTCCCCGCCCTGGTGGGGAATAATGGCAAAAGGGCTGCTTATTTTCCCTTGCGCAACAACTCCATCATTTCGAAGCGTCGTGGGGAAAAGTTGAGGTCAAAAGCCGGCTCATGGACAATCATTTGCGAAGCGCGATCCTGCGCGAAGTTAATCCAGGCTGCGCCGAGCGGAACCGGGAGACGGATACCATGGCTTCCTGGAGCGAAGTCGGGGTTGCCGTGGATAATCAGGGAAAGGCGCAGGACGGTTCCCTGTGCATCGTAGCTGATGATGCAGAACGGAGTATAGGTTTGGGCGTCGAGATAGAAGACCCGCTTGCTGTACGGGTGCGTTTCTTTGGGAGTGGACTCCAGCACGACAACCCGACGCAGTTCCCACGGCACGTTCGGATACCAGTTGTTTTTGCCGCTAAACGTGAGGTGGTCAGCTTGGAGAAAGCCAGGGACCAGCATCACCTGCTCGCCCGTATACGTCCAGTCATACTCATGCAAATAGCCAGTGAAAAAGAACGGGGGTTGTTCTTCCGACAGAACGTCATAGCGTCCCCCACCCATGCGCATGAGCATATTCACATAGCTCTTGCGTGTGCGCCGATTCTGCGGGCTATAACTCAAATCGTCATACGGTTGTTCGCCATTATCATAGTACGTCGTGATCCGGATGTTTCCTTCTTGATCGGACGGAGCCAGGGATTCGAACGAGGCTTTGAGGTACACCCCACGCGCTTCCCACTGTGGATCGTTTTCTTCTTCCCCAACGCGGTACATGCCATACCGTACCCGCATACGACCGACATTCGAGCTATACACTGTCCCAGAGTTGTTCACTCCCTGCATGGTGCCGCGCATTTCCATGGTGTTTGGGACATCGCGGTAACGCAGGTTCCATGCCGCTTTTTCTCCGGCCCGAGGGTCAGTCGGATCAAGTGTTGGAAAGGGGCGACCACCTTGGTACTGATCGATATGATAGCCACCGTTCAGTGCAACGCCTTGTTGGTGGGCTATGGTCGCCTCGATATACGGGGCGCGAGGAGGCAAATCGGTAGTCTCTTGCACAGTAATGGTAAAGTCCCCAGCCTGCACGAGATGGAGAATCTCCGCAGGGAGAACAGACTCGACTATTCTCCAGTTCTGTTGATCAATCGTCAGACCTGGAGTAATGCCAGTGCGGTGGAGAGGTTCAACGCTATAAGGGTAAAAGGCTGACCGGGCGATCTCTGGGAGGCTGACTGCGGAGAAAGCCGGGGAGGCAGAGGCAAAAATTCCTATCACAGCGATAAGCCCGGAGAAATATTTTCTCATTTTTTTATTCTCCTCTGTTTTTGGGAGGGCTCTTTTGTTTTGTGTAACCATGTAGTATATTTTTGAGACTTTATAGATATCTCAAGAGTATAATTTTGAGACTGGTAAGTCAAGTCAGAAAAATGCGTCGCAAGGAACCCCAGAACCCGGCTGGTTTCTCCCCCAGTGATACGGAGAAAGAACCGACCGCTGCGTCGCGGCGGGAGGTAATGGAAGAGCACCTGCTAGAGGTGGCAGCTAAACGATTTGCCAGTACCGGCTACCGACAGACGACACTCGAAGAGATTGCTCGTCATGCCGGGGTCGCCAAGGCGTCGATGTATCGCTACTTCGAGAACAAGCAGGAGTTGCTGACAAAAATCTTTCTGAAAGTTGTTGGAACCTTTGCTCAGAGTATCCATCCCCTCAGGACTGCATCGCTCTCGCCTGACGAAAAGCTGCGCCGTGCTCTGCAGGAGCTACTCCGGACCATTGGCGAAAATGTGGCCCTGTTTACGGTTTTCTACAGCGAAGAAGCTGACCTCCCCCCGCGGCTGCGAGCCGAGATCTTAGACGTCCGCCAACAGTTCGTCGCTGACCTCGAAAGTATTTTGCAGGAAGGGATGATACAGGGGGTATTTCGCGAGGTGAATGCGAAATTGGTGGTCTACGCGGTCATGGGGATGTGTGCCTGGTTGCACAAGTGGTATGTCCCAGGGGAAGAGCGTCTCGAAGACATCGCGAGCGCATTTGTTGGGCTCATCGAACGCGGCTGTCTTGCTACCCGTGGCACCGAGGGAAAGGATTGCTTAGCTGACCGATTGCGGCATGTGCAGGATGTGCTCGGCTCTCTGGCTGGGCAAGCCGAGCGATTAGAGCAGGGGAGTGGTTCGGCGCGGCGATAAGGAGACGGGCAAAAACAGCTTGAGCAATGCTTGTAGTGCAGGCGTCCTCGCCTGCCTGGCTCGGTGCAGGCTAAAGGCCCGCACCACAATATGAAATTGGCCTTTGTCAGTCTAGCACTGCGCCGTGAAAGGAAGAGGAGATCTGCACCTCACGTTGCGCGTGAGGGAGGAGCAGCAGGTTGACTGAATACAGGCGCTGGAATTCTCTTTTTGCCTGTTCAAAATCCTGCTCTCTCTCCCCTTCCGGCTCCCTCTCCATGGGCGAGTGCTCAAGGCGAGCCAGCAGCATTCTCACTTCTTGTCGGTGGTGCACAGACCACGATGCAGTCTGTTGTACAGCAACTTGCAGGCGGAGGCTGAAGAATATGAATGGTAACTGTTCTTGCTGAGCCAGGTGTTGAAGGAGAACGCGGTCGTCGGCTTTGTGGGGGTTCATATACGCGACTCCTTCGCGGGGGGTAGCGGAACTGCCTCCGAGGCGGAACGCAATCGCCACCACCCATATGCCTTCTTTGGCCTGGTAGCCGACTGGTTGGACGGTAATGGCGATGTCCTCTCGCCGAAACGAGAACAGGTCGGTGACCCGCATAGCCAGTACGGTCTGCTGCGACTTTTCTACGCGAGCGAGCATAGGGGTCAAAACCGGGGTCTGTAAGAGTACTGCCTGGTACAGACGGGGAAGATTCACCTTCATGGTATGAGGCTTACCTGCTCTGCACAAGAATCACAAGGTATACGCATTTTCCCCATGCTGCGACAAATCGAGCCCGGCAAATTCTTCGTCTTCGTTGACCCGCAAGCCACAAATCGCCTCGACGATTTTCAAAAGAACCCACGTCACGACAAAACAATAAATCAAAGTGGCTGCGGTCGCGACGAATTGAATTCCTAACTGAGCGGGATTGCCAAAGAATAACCCGTTGGCACCGTCAGGATTCACCGCTGTGGAGGCAAAGAGTCCGGTGAGCAATGCCCCGGCGGTCCCGCCCACACCGTGCACACCGACAACATCGAGTGAATCGTCGTAGCCAAGACGTGTCTTCAGATTACAGGCCATGAAACACAGCACTCCGGCAATGGCGCCGATCGCAATTGATGACAAGGGATCGACGTAGCCGGCTGCTGGCGTGATGGCAACGAGACCTGCCACCGCGCCGGTGGCGGCGCCGAGGACTGTCGGTTTACCCTTCCTGGCCCACTCCGTAAACAGCCAGGAGAGCGTGGCTGCTGCCGCCGCTGTATTGGTCGCGACAAAAGCGCTGGTAGCGAGGGTCCCGGAACTCAAGGCGCTGCCCGCGTTGAAACCAAACCAGCCGACCCACAGGAGGGCTGCACCCATGACGGCAAAGGGGAGGTTGTGTGGCGGCATCGGTTCGTGCGGATAGCCGAGTCGTTTCCCCAGCACCAACACGGCAGCCAGCGCAGAAACACCGGAGCTGATATGGACGACTGTCCCTCCGGCGAAATCCAAGGCACCCATAGCGCCTATCCAGCCTTTTCCCCACACCCAGTGAGCCAGGGGATCGTACACGAACGTTGCCCACAACAGACTGAAAAGCAGGAAAGCGCTGAATTTCATCCGTTCAGCAATCGCACCGGTAATCAGGGCAGGCGTGATAATGGCAAACATCCCCTGGTAAACCATAAAGGCCTGGTGGGGAATCGTCGGGGCATAATCTGCATTTGGTTCACCACCAACCCCAATTAACCCTAGCCAGTCCAGTCGCCCAATCAGTCCACCCAGGTCTGGACCAAACGCAAGCGTGTATCCCCACAGGACCCACTGAATGCTGATAAGCGCTATCAAAACGAAACTCTGCATGATCGTGGCCAGGCCGTTCTTGCGTCGCACCAGGCCACCATAAAACAAGGCGAGACCCGGGGCTGTCATCAGCAACACCAGCGCTGCAGACGTCAGGATCCAGGTGGTATCGCCGGTATCGATTGTGGGCGCTTCTTCTGCCCACCCTTGCACTGTTATGAGCAGTGTCAGACCCACACCTCCCATACAGGTGAGCAGCTTCGACCTCGTAGAACCCATCTCTCCCCCTCCTTCTGAAAAATGTACCTTACCCCTGCCCGATAATAGCGGCTCATGTTGTAAAAGTGTTGAGTGCAACAATCAGCCTTGCCGATGAGCAATAATGATGCCACAAAAAGTTGCCCAATTCTGACGCTGAATGGCCTGAAAGAATCGGAAAAAATCTGGATTGATGCTTAGATTACAGGCATTGCTAGTTTTTTGAGCAATACCGGAGGACGAACATGTTGGACGGATTTATCGGGGCGACCAGAAAGCGATATGGCCGTCAGAGAGCACCTTTGGAGTTGCTTGCTCAGTGGCCTCAACGGTATAGACTATCGGATTGCGCAACCCAACCGCAGGGCGGGCGTCTGACCCTGCCGCCCCAGGAAAGACAAAGGCCTTGCTATCCGGCGACCAGAGGCGATGGGAGAGCGCATACTGGTCGAAGTATTGAAAGACCAGCAGCAGCGGGCGCGAAGGAACGAAATCGACAACTTCGTAGGTTTTCCCCTCCGGCACCTCAACAACCGCCCAGGCCCATAAGTCAGTGCCAAGTCTCCGTTTGGCGTAGAGAATGCGTTTGCCGTCTGGTGACCAGAAGTATGCCGCAAAGTTGTCTTTGACAATGGTGTGTGTTTTCCCTGAAGGCACTTCAATGAGGCGAAGCTCCTCAAGGAGAGGGTCGCCTGCGAAAGAACTGGTGGCGACGGCGAGAAACGGCTGAGTAGGTGACCAAGACATAGCCATCTTCTCTGGCAACACACCAAACGATTTTGGGGCGCCGCCATCTCCGGTCGCAATCATCAGCGTTGCCTGTTCCTGGGCTTTCGTGTTGTCACCATAAGCGAGCCACTTGCCATCAGCAGACCATGAGGGCGGACCAAACGACGCGGGCGCACGGGAAACGAGTTGCCGTTCGCCGCTGGCGATGTTGAGTAGACTGACAGAGTGTCCTTCCGCAGCCTCAGGATCACTGCCAGTGTGGATGAGCAGTGCCTGCGCGTCGGCGCGCCAGTCAAAATAAAAGGGAGCTCCTTGTGCCACTGTTTTGGGGCGCTGGTTCCCAACGGTGGGCCATAATCCCAAGGAAAAGGCCCCTTGTCCTCCTAATAACACGGCCAGATGTTCGCCGTGTGGTGCCCAGTATGCGTAGATCGGCCGTAACCCAGGCTCTTGGTACGCGTGCAAGACCTGAGAACTGAGCACATCGAAAATGTAGAGACCATCGATACTCCCTGTTGCTCCAGGAGCAACGTGAAAGCAGGCAAGACGATTGCCGTCGGGAGACCAGACTGGCCAACTATAAAAGTCTCCCCCTTCTTGAACCGATTGGGTAGGGAAAGCGATACGCTGGAGCACCTCGCCAGAAGCGAGTTTACGCCGATTGGTCCCGTCAGGTTGGATGACGTACAGGTCTCCGTTGCCGTCAACATACGCAATGAGATTGGCACCGAGTGCGGTAGAGGCGGCGAGCAGGACGCAGGCAAGAAACAAGACCCAATAGGAGAAACACTTGCTCTGTCTCATACAACTCCTTGTTGTAAAAAAACGATAACAGAGTTTCAACGCAGACGAAACTGCTCTTAGCAGTGCTAAGGGCGCGTTGACACTAAAGAAGTGAAGCTTTATATAGGAATCATTAGAGTGCAGGAGAAAAAGACAAGGCGACAAGCCTTCTTTTTTTGCTCCTGTCCTGACCGATCGGTTAATCATTTTTGCGTGTTTAGGGGTAGGGGACGTGGCAGGGCAAGAATCAGTCGCTTTTACATTCACACCCACCAGTGACGAATTTCTCTATGGTGTCGAGAATGCGATCGTGCGAGCGCAAAGCTATTTTCTGCGAGAGCAGAAACCTGAGGGGTATTGGTACTATCCCCTCGAAGCGAACGCCACCATGGATGCAGAGTATATCTTCTTTAATCACTTTATGGGGCGCGTCGACGAGGAAAAGCACCGACGCCTCTGTGAACATTTGCTCGCGGTCCAATCCGACGATGGCTCATGGCCCCTGTTTTACCAAGGACCTGGTCATTTGGGGAATACCATCGAAGCGTATTTTGCCCTCAAACTCACTGGGTATTCCGCTGATCATCCGGCACTCAGTCGAGCCCGAGACTTTATTCTCTCCGAGGGTGGGTTAGCCAAGGCGCAAGTTTTCACTCGCATTTTTCTCGCGTACTTCGGCCAATTCCCTTGGCGTGGGATTCCTGCTTTACCGGTCGAAGTCGTCCTGCTGCCCCACTGGTTTCCTCTCAATATGTATGAAATGTCCAGCTGGGCGCGTGGTACGGTCGTACCGCTCAGTATTATTTTGGCGCATCGACCATGTATTGCTATTCCTGATTCGTGCGGAGTTGCTGAACTGTGGAAGGAGCCGCCTGCATATGCTGATTTGAGTTTTCCTCATTCGTCGCAGCTCGTCTCTTGGGAAAATTTCTTTATTGGAGTTGATAAAGTTTTGAAGTTTTTCGGCAAGAGTCCAGTGAAACCGCTGCGCAGAAGGGCGTTACGGCAGGCTGAACAGTGGGTGATGGATCATCAAGATGTTAACGGTGGTTGGGGGGGGATCCAGCCGGCCATGCTCAACTCAGTGATGGCATTGCACAGCCTTGGCTATGCCGATGACCATCCTGCGGTGGCAAAAGGGATTCAGGCCATTGACGACTTTCTCATGGAAAGTGGCGGGCATCTTTTCTTCCAGCCCTGCGTGTCTCCTCTCTGGGATACGGTGTGGGCGATCAAAGCGTTACTCGACTCTGGCTTCCCTTCCCATCATCCGTCCGTCACCAAGGCTGCTGACTGGCTGATTGATCAGCAGATCTTCAAGAGAGGAGATTGGCAGATCAAGAATCCAGCACTCGAACCAGGAGGGTGGGCGTTTGAGTTTGCCAATGATTGGTATCCAGATGTGGACGATTCTGCAGTCATTTTGTTTACCCTCAAACGGGTGACCGGTCTTGATGAACGCAAAAAGGATCACGCCCTTGCCCATGGCTTGAACTGGACCTTAGGAATGCAAAGCCGCAACGGTGGTTGGGGCGCCTTTGATACCGACAATACCCTTGATGTGTGGAACAAAATCCCGTTCGGTGACATGAAGGCCATGATTGACCCGCCGACTGCCGACCTGACTGGGCGATTGCTTGAACTCATGGGAACGTTTGGATTTGATCGCGACTGTCGCCGAGCCAAGAGCGCACTGAAATTCGTGCGAGAAACTCAGGAAGCCGATGGCTCTTGGTGGGGACGGTGGGGAGTCAATTACATCTACGGCACGTGGTCTGTGTTAGTGGGACTCCGCGAAATCGGCGAAGAGATGGACCAGGACTATGTTCGTCGAGCTGTGGCATGGCTCAAAGCACGGCAGAATCCGGATGGCGGCTGGGGAGAAAATTGTCTCTCGTACTGGGATCAGAGCCATGCGGGAAAGGGAGAGAGTACACCATCGCAAACTGCCTGGGCGATCCTCGGGCTCCTGGCTGGAGAAGAAGACATGAGTCCAGCCGTTGTGCGTGGCATTGACTATTTGCTCGCGCAACAAGAATTTGCGGGATCGTGGCCAGAAGAACTCTTTACTGGCACCGGATTTCCTCGTCATTTTTATCTGCGCTACTACGGCTACCGTAATTATTTCCCCTTGATGGCCCTGGGGCAGTTCCGCAAGCGGATGTGGCAACGCTTGCAGACCAATGGGCAAGAGGGTGGCAGACAAAGAGGGGGGGAGGAAATATGGTCATCAAAGCGAGGACCCTTCGACACTTGACGGTCCCCGCGGTTGTTCGCTACGAATATCATGCATGGGAAAGAGAAGACCGCGCCGGATCAACAATCCCCAGAGATTGGGAGAGTAGTGGGGTGGCCGTACCGTTGAACGGGAGTATGTGATGAAGAAACTGGCTGTGCTGGGCTCGACTGGTTCGATTGGCGTGACCACCCTCTCTTTGGTGGAGCGATTTCCCGATCGTTTTCGTGCGGTTGCTCTGGCGGCAGGAAAAAACCTCACGAAACTTTTAGAGCAGACCCGACTCTTTCAGCCCGCACTCGTCTCGGTGACGAGCGAGGCCGACGCCAAGGCTTTGCGACTGCAGTTACCTGAGTTCCGAGGAGAGATCCTGTTCGGACCAGAGGGGTTAGCTGCGGTGGCTACGCATCCTGATGCGGATATGGTGATGGCCGCTCTGGTGGGAGCGGTTGGCCTTGCCCCGACCTTGGCGGCGATTCGTGCTGGCAAAACCATCGCTCTGGCAAATAAAGAAGCCTTGGTCATTTCTGGCGAGCTGATGACTCGCGAAGCCAGGGAACATGGAGTGAAGATCTTGCCAGTCGATAGCGAACACAACGCGGTTTTTCAGGCTCTCCATGGCCATCCCCATGAGCAGGTCAAACGTGTCATTTTGACGGCTTCTGGTGGACCGTTTTTGCATCGTCCGGCTGAGGAACTCGCCGCTGTGGGTGTCGAAGAGGCGCTGCAGCATCCGACCTGGAAGATGGGGAATAAAATTACCATCGATTCGGCGACGCTGATGAACAAAGGTCTGGAAGTGATCGAAGCACGGTGGCTCTTTGATCTCCCACCGGAACAAGTGTCGGTGATCATTCATCCTCAGAGTATTGTCCACTCGATGGTTGAATATACCGATGGTTCTGTTCTCGCGCAGCTTGGCATCCCTGATATGGCAATTCCCATTTCTTACATCCTTGCCTATCCTGACCGCCTTTTCCTGACCCACCTGCCGACCCTGGATTTGGCAGCTACCGCGCAATTAACCTTCTTTCACGCAGACTTTGCCAAATTCCCCTGTCTTGGTCTGGCCTACGAAGCGTTGGCCCGAGGAGGAACCTGCCCGGCGGTATTAAACGCTGTGAATGAGGTATCGGTCGAAAGTTTCCTCTCTGGCCAGATTCGTTTTACTGATATTGCTGAGCTGAATAGTCGGGTACTCGCGGCGCACACCCCACAACCTGTGATGAACCTGGAAGTGCTCCTCGAAGCCGATCGCTGGGCCCGTTCTCAGGCGTATACCGCTTTGGGTCTTGGGCAGCAGCGTGCAGCGGTCTCCACGTAAATCGTTCCGCTGAGCGGGAATGGGGAAGAGCAGGTGAATCAGAGCGAAGACATCCGCGAAGAACTGCAGCTCTCGGCTTTTGCGACAGATCCCTCCTCTCTCTCGCTTGCCGACGCCTATCGCTATTGCCGTCGCATCACGCAGCAGAGTTCCTCGAATTTTTACTATGCCTTTCGCATGCTCCCAACAGAACGGCATAACGCCCTGTGCGCCTTCTATGCCTTCTGCCGATTTTTGGATGATATCACTGATCAACCCGAATCGCTGCCCTCAACTCAAGGAAGAGATGTCAAAGAGCGGATTCCCGTCCTGTTAAATACCTGGCGAGACGAACTGCGACGGTGCTACACTGGAACCTCCCGACACCCTATTTCCCGCGCATTGGCAGATACCATCCAGCGTTTTCCCATCGATCGCGAACATTTGGCTGGCATCATTGATGGGGTCGAGATGGACATTGGTCGTTGCCGCTATCCCACCTTCACGGCACTCTACGACTACTGTTACCATGTTGCCTCGCTGGTCGGGCTTGTCTGTATCGAGATTCTTGGGTATCGCAACCCGAGCGCGCGTGACTACGCGGTCAATCTCGGGGTAGCGTTTCAATTAACCAACATTCTTCGTGACGTTGGGGAGGACGTGCAACGTGACCGCATTTATCTTCCTCAGGAAGACCTTGAACGGTTTGGCTATACTGAGCAAGAACTCCGGGCTGAGATATACAATAACGCCTTTGTTCGGGTCATGACCTTTGAAAGCGAACGGGCGAAGGAATACTATCAACAGGCAGTGACAAAGCTTGCGGCAGAAGATCGTCACAGTCTTGCAGCAGCTGAAGCCATGCGCCTTATTTATCGCCGACTACTCGACAAACTCGTTGCTCAAAAATTTGCCGTGTTTGGCAGGCGGATTGCCCTGAGCCGTTCTTATAAGATTGCCCTGGCGCTTACTGCCTGGGTCCGAGGGCAACTCCCGTTTTAGGGAAGAAGGGGGTTTGCTTTTTTGTCCATGTGTCGATGCAAGAGGATATGGACATGAAAAACCTGCGGAATTTTCTGTGCGGCCTGCTGATAGGCGCTTGTGGGGTGTATTGGTATGCCTTCTATAGTGAGGACTTCCTACATTCGGTACTCACGCGGCTACAACAAGAAGCCGATGAATATCGGGCAAGTAATCCCGCGACTGAGGCTGATGCCGGCTGGCGACCACGTCAGAAGAGAGATTAATAGACCCTGCACCCTGATAGGGGCTGTCCTTTTCTCCATGGGCGGCAATTAGCCCTGTGAATAGGCTAGTCGCCGCCGAGAAAGAGGAGAAGACTATCTTTGTCTGATAGAATAGGGGTTTTATGCAACCGCGCGCAGTTTTTTGCCGTTGCTGCGGGAGCAATTCACCACCCCTTCGTTATCTGGCAGAAACTCGGCAATGTTTGTCTTGCTGTAACGCGAGCCAGGAAAAAGGGAGCGGATAGCGAAAGCAATCTGCCCCATGAGACGCTTCACACCGGGAGTTTTCTCCACTGTGCTGATTGGCTCAAGCCGGATAATTGCACCGTCGGCCTTTTTACAGACCTGGAAAAAAAACTGTTGTTTTTTCCCCGGCTCAATGACAAGCGCTTCGAGTAGGAGTTTACTACAGTCCGTGTTGATGTAGTATTCGCTCACTCGCTTGATGCCATCAGGATCACGGAGAAACATCTCTGGACGGCGAATGACAATCTGTCGCAGATCAATTGGTCCTTCAATAGTGACGTTTGGCATTAACCCTCTCCTTGAAGAAAGCAGGATATGGAAATTCCCTCCCCATGATCTCCTGCTCACGACACTCCCCAAGAGACCACCTCCGAGGAATTGGCTGTCTGTCCCTCCGCTACAGACGCCAAGTACTATTGTATTTACCTTGCCTTGAGCAGGCGGTCAAGCGTTAATTTTTTGTCAGGGTTTGATTGCCTATATTTGTGTGAATATTGCTCTATACTTTACAGAGCGTTAGACAACCAGTTATAAGCGTTAAAGTGCACTTGTCATTAGAGAAATGGAGAAAAGAGGCGAGCTATGTTTGCAACGCCCCTCCCCACCCCTAAGCAAAAAAGCCCGTATGTTGTTTCCATTGAGGAGACCATTGAGGAGATCCGCGCCGGTCGCATGATCATTCTTATGGATGACGAAGATCGGGAAAATGAAGGGGACCTGTGTATGGCGGCTGAGAAGGTCACCCCTGAAGCCATCAATTTCATGGCAAAATATGGTCGCGGGTTGATCTGTCTGCCGATGACCGAAGAGCAAATTGATCGCCTCGGTTTACCCATGATGGTGTCGAAGAATACCGCTCCCCTCGGGACGGCGTTTACCGTTTCTATTGATGCGCGACACGGTATTACGCGCGGGATCTCGGCGGAGGATCGAGCGAAGACCATTCTTGCTGCTATTCACGACGATGTCCGGCCTGAAGACCTGGTGGTACCGGGGCACATTTTTCCCTTGCGGGCTCGTCGGGGCGGAGTCTTGGTCCGTACTGGTCAAACAGAAGGCGCGGTAGATCTCTCTCGTCTTGCTGGGCTCAAGCCCGCGGGGATTATCTGTGAGATCATGAGAGACGATGGCACCATGGCGCGGTTGCCGGACCTGGAAGAGTTTTCCCTCAAGTTTGGGATAAAGATTGCAACTATTGCTGATCTCATTCAGTACCGTCTGCGCCACGATTCTCTGGTCCATCATGTCGCTGCCGCCCGTCTGCCCACCCGCCATGGTGGAGACTTCGTCGCCCATGTCTACACGAGCGATGTAGACGAAGAGGAGCATCTCGTATTAGTGAAGGGCGACATTTCTCCCGAGGAGCCGGTGTTGGTACGCGCTCACGCTGAATATGTCCCTGGTGATGTGTTCGGCTACGAGCAGAGCAACACGAAAGCCCTCCTTCAGGAGTCAATGAAGATTATTGCTGCTGAAGGGAAGGGTGTGATTCTCTATCTGCGCCAGGAAGGGGTAGGGGGACAACTGTTCCCCAATGGTGGGCGTTCGAACAAACGCCTCCGTGATGGCTCCCGTCATCCGACGACCAGTCCTGGATCGCAGATCCGCGATTTTCGTGATTATGGCATTGGGGCGCAGATCTTGCGCGACCTTGGCGTGCGGAAAATCCGACTGCTGACAAACTATCCGCGTCGTTTAGTGAGCCTGCCTGGATACGAGCTGGAAATTGTGGCATGTGTCCCACTCAACGCGGCGATGTCAGAAAAACTGCCGGCCTCAGCAAAGAAAGTCAGCCGTGCGAGTCGCGCATCGCTCTAACTCTCCCTTTCGAGTATGCAAACACCTGACTGTTTAGTAAGAGTCACTGCCGCGGACAAAACCCTGCGTGGGTTGGCGGTGAGCACAACCACCCTTGTTGATCAAGTCCGAGTCCGTCACCAGACCGCACCGACAGCGAGTGCTGCCCTGGGCCGTACTTTGACTGCTGGATTATTATTGGGAAGTATGCTGAAGGAAGAGGAAACTCTTTCTCTGCAGTTCATCGGAGACGGTCCGTTGCGCGGTATTTTCGTCGATGCTAATGCCAAGGGGGATACCCGTGGCTTTGTGTATAACCCACGGACGCACCTCCCGTTACGGCGCGGCAAACTCGACGTGGGAGGTGCCATTGGGACAGGCACACTGACTGTGATTCGTACGCAGCCGTGGGGGAAGGAGCCGTATCGCAGCATCCTGCCGATTGTTTCAGGCGAAATTGGCGCGGATATTGCCCACTATTTATTGACCTCCGAACAAATTCCCTCGGCAGTGAGTTTAGGGGTGTTTGTCCATCCCGACGAAAGTATTGGTGCTGCCGGTGGCTTCATTGTCCAGGTCATGCCAGGCGCAAATGATGATATCGTCGCCGAATTAGAATCGCGCATTGCGCAAACCAAACCTGTCAGCCAAATGGTCCGAGAAGGAGCCTCACCCCAGGATATGCTGAGTCATATCCTGGAAGGGTTCGGTCCGGTGACCGTCGATACCATGCCTGTGCGGTTTTCCTGTCGGTGTAGTCGCAATCGCGTGCTTGGCACCCTGGTCGCCCTTGGCAAGGAGGAGATCGAAGATTTGCTGGCGACAGAAGGAGAAGCGATCGTGACGTGTGAATTCTGCGGAGAACGGTACACCATCGGTCGTGAAGAACTAGGGGCGTTGCTGACGGAGAGTGTCTAGAGAACACAGGCACCTGCCAGGGGGCAATGCTAATAGTGTTCGGCACAAATTTTGACCGTTCCTCTGTTTTCTCCCCCTCTCCCTTGATGGGAGAAGGAACCCATAGCTAAGCCTACATAACGAGTGCCGAACACTATTGGGGATAATACCGTTAAGGGAAGGATCAAGTTTTGTGCTTCGACTTCGCCGCTCACGCGGCTACGCTCAGCATGAACGGCAATGTCACCATCTTCTTATTACCACCCTGTTATGCTGCCTTGTTGTCACGCCTGGCTGGACAGCAGAGCCAGACTGGAAAACGGTAGAAAGAGAAGCGGCCGCGCTGCTGAGCCGCTCCGTCCAAATCAACACGACCAACCCGCCGGGTAGTGAAATTGCCGCTGCAGAATTTTGGCAGCAAGTTTTTGCCCAAGAAGGTCTCGATGCGCAGGTCTTTGAGTCGCAAGCGGGACGTGGAATCGTCTACGCCAGGCTGAAAGGGAGCGGTGAGAAAAAGGCGCTGATTCTCTTGCACCACCTGGATGTGGTCCCAGCGGTGAAAGCCGATTGGGAGGTTGATCCGTTCTCTGGTGCTATGAAAGACGGCTACGTCTATGGACGCGGGGCAATCGACTGTAAAGGGGTGGCAGTGGTGCAGTTTATGACGCTTGCCCTGCTGAAACGTGCCGGCGTTCCCCTCAAGCGTGACATTATTTTTCTTGGCACCGCAGATGAAGAAACTGGTGGGCAGCAAGGAGCAGGATGGTTTGTGGACACTCATTTTGACCTGATTGCTGACGCTGAGTTCCTGCTTACCGAAGGCGGCGGGATCCGCATCCGCAATGGGCAGCGCTCCTACGACGTCGATATTGCCGAGAAAGCACCGTGCTGGATTCAACTTGACGCCAGGGGTCCAGCCGGCCACGGCTCGCGTCCCTTGCCCGAAACCGCGCCAACCCGCCTCATCCAGGCATTATCTAAGCTCCTGCGCTACGAGACAGAAATCAAAGTCACCCCGGCTGTGCAAGCGTATTTCTCCGCCCTGGCTGAGCGCGAAGAGCCAACTACCGCCGCACAGTACCGCGACCTGCAACGCGCGCTGGCGGACCCGACCTTCCTGAAGGAATTCACTGCCAACCCGACGTACAACGCGCTTGTACGGAACACGATTGCGCTTACGGTATTGGAGGGGAGTAATAAAACCAACGTCATTCCTTCTCAAGCCCGTGCCCAGCTTGATTGCCGGTTGCTGCCGGGTGAAGACCCACAGCAGTTTGTCGCGGCGCTTAAGAAAATTGTGGATGATCCCAATATCCAATTCTCTATTCTCCTCAATTTTCCTCCTTTAGCATCTGAGGCGGATACCGCGCTCTTTCGTGCGATCCGAGCCGTTGCTGAAAGGCACGATCCTACGGTGCCGGTGGTGCCGGCCGTACTGGGCGGTTTCACCGACGCCCATTATTTTCGTCGCAAAGGGATTGTCAGTTACGGCTTTACTGGGATTGCGTTAACAGAAGAAGACTACCGGCGCGTCCACGGCACCAACGAACGGATGCCGATTGCTAGCTTACGTGAGGGAACGCGAATCTTATTTGAGGTCGTGCAAGAATTGAATAACTAAGGGTTGCTCTCCCTATGATTTTCCTCCTAACCAGCGGAGGATAAGAAGACCAGAAATGGCTGCCAAGGCAGTAAAGATCAGAATAGCTAAGGTGACGTTATCCA
>CAZCWX010000188.1:0-3933 GCA_964502465.1 uncultured Enterobacteriaceae bacterium
GGATCTCACCGTGTTCCTGGGGATCTGGCACCTCAATGGGCAACGGTTCCAGCTCTCCCGTAAAGAGGTTCAATTGCCCAGGAGGCAACGGTAAGCCTGGCAGGGGTTGGACTGGCTCGGTAGTTGTCACCACAGATAGCAATGGTTCTGCCATCGTTTTCCCTCCTCAGGAGCGAAATATAAAACTTTGGGAACATTATCGGGAAAAAGGCACAAAGCCTTAGAGCGTGTCTGCAAATCTGTTTTCTGGATGCCCGCCTGCGCGGGCATGACAAGATTGCGCCCGATTTTGCGTCGTTCCTCTGAAAAAGGAACCAGAGGTCGGTTTCTGTCATTGCGAGGAACGGTAGTGACGAAGCAATCTCTGCCCGAAAACGAGATTGCTTCGCTGCGCTCGCAATGACAAGACAGCGACACGGCGAATATTTTTATGCTCTCAGGGTGTGCCGCAGGCGCATGAACATTCCCGCGAAAGCGGGAATCTACCCGTCAGTACCGTTCGCAGTGTGCAGACAGCCTCTTTGCACGCTCCGCTCCTTCGCTCAGGACACGTGCAAGACCACTTGCGCCATGCGTGTGGTGCAGGCGTCCGCGCCTGCCTGGCTCGGTGCAGGCCTCTGGCCTGCACCACAACATGAGGAGGGTCAACTGCTTGATGCCCGTCGGCTACGCGCCGACCTTTTGCGCCAGTTGAACGCCGAACTGGGCAGCGGCGTTCCCACCTAGCATACGGGCGATAGTGGGTTCATCAACAGAGGCCTGGGTGAGGGTCTGGATGGCGTCCCAGGCGCTGGTAGTGTCATGGTGAGGATAGCGCGAGCCCCACACAATCTTTTCCGCGAAGATATGCGGCAGCTTCTGAATCAACCGCTCCTCCGCATCAAAGCCCAACAGCACCTGTCCTTCCTCCCACATCTCTTCGGGATCGGTCCGCACGGGATAGTAGTGCAGCAGCGGCACCACCCGGGTGGAAGCCTCCATCTTCTCTATGACCTCCTCCATCCACGAGGCTTTGCCGTGCGCCACCACAACCTTCAACTGCGGATATCGTTGCATCACCGTAAAGCCGATCAAGGTCGACGCCACGAACATGTGATTGTCCAACCAGTAGGACAGGACCGGCGCCACCGGGTGCCCTAACGGCGGTGAGGCAAAGAAGGAGAAATTTTCGCCATTTCCGCCGCCAGCAAACGGCCCGCCGCCAGCCTGGCTGATGAAAGAGCGTTCATGGAGCCGGTTCCTCACCTTCTCGAAAAACGGCCCATGCGAGGTCCATTCGGGATTCCATAATCCCGGCGTGGGGTGCACGGCCGCCGTCACCCCCAGGCGCTCCAGCTCGGCCCAGAGCGGATCATAGGAGGGATGGGTAAAGTAATGTCCCTCGAGAAACATCGGGCGAATAAAGGCGCCGCGAAAGCACGGGATCGCGGCGATGCGCCGCAGCTCCGTAAGAGCGTAGTCCATGTTCTGCAGTGGAATCATGGCGGCGGCAAAAAGCCGCTCCGGGGCCGCCTGGCAAAAATCCGCCATCCAGTTGTTGTAGGCCTGCGCCAGCGCATAGGCAACGTCAGGGTCTTCGACCAAATGAAAGCCTTCGGCAAACCAGGTGGGATACAGAAAAGCCTGGTCCACCCCCATCGCGTCCATATCGCGCAGCCGTGCCTGAGGGTTCGACGCGCCCTCGTTCGCCGCATGGCGGGTATTGGGGTCGAGGTCACCGACCTGCTCCCAGGTCATTCCCGGCCGCCAGATGGCATGCCGGGGAATGTTGGTATTCATCGTGTCGCGGCACATCGTGCCATTGACCTTGAGGTACGAGTTGTATTCCCCCTCTTCCCGCCACAGCGCGTGTTTGCCGAGCGTGCGGTATGCGGGGTCCAGGTACGTGTCCCAGACGGCTTTCGGCTCGACCACATGCGTATCAGCGTCAAAAACTGTAAAGCGCTTCGGCGTGTTCATGGTCGTGCTCCTTCCCGTGCATGGCCATTCACCCGCGCCCCTTCCCCATAGCGGCGAACGATAGCCGCCTCCGGCTCAAGAGCGCGCTGGACCTCCTCGTCCGTGGGCCACCAGTCCGGTCGCTCAATTTCCGTGACCCGTTCACGAATGAACTGCTTCGGTGCCGGAATGCGGTACAATTTGCGCGCGTTCTCTCCGAGGAACTTGTTTTGGTAGGACTCCGGCAGCTCACACGTGCGCATCGTCTCAATCGCCCGCCAGGCGTCGTCCCCATCATGGTGGTAGACATCAGAAGACCAGGCCAGGATGTCTTGGTAGAACTCTGGTAAGCGCGAGGGCGGCGACTCATCGCCTTCAAAGCCGGTGACGCAGTGCTCGAAGAAGGTTTCGCTGGGCAGCCGTTTCAGCCGAGGCATCTGGCGCTCGTTGCGGTAGAGCTTGTAGTGCTTATCGCACTCGTCCAACAGGAAGCTCAGCCAGGTGGAGGAAGCCTCAAACACAGCGGCTCTGAGTTTCGGGTGCCGGTCAAAGAAGCCCGACAGCAACACCAGGGTGACCCACAGCCCGGCTTCGGCCTGGAAGTTCTGCACGTTGGTGAGGAAAAAGTGCGGGAGGCCTGAGGTGAATACCGTCCGGGCGATTAATTCGGCTCCGGAGTATTGTTCGGTGTAGCCCGGCGGCTTGAGCGTCCCTGTGGCCGGGAAGGGGTGCATGCCGTAGACCACCCCCGTCTCTTCCATGGCGCGCCATAAGGATTCGTACTTGGGCTGAATCGGATAATTGCCCATGGCATCGATGGGGCGAACGAGACCGACACGGCAGCCCTTGGCGGCCACGCGGTACAACTCTTGGGTAGCAAACACGGGGTCTTGCATGGGCAGCAGGGCGGCAAAGTAGAGTCGCTCCGGGTTCGCCTGGCAGTACTCGTACGCCCACTCGTTGTAGGCTTTGCACATGGCCTTCGCGCCTACTGCATTCTGCAGCCAGGGATAGGTATCGATGTCAGTAGGGATAATCATGACCTGATCAATGCCCTGGACATCCATGTCGCGCAGGCGGGCTTGTGGCTCGTAGGAACCCTTGTGATCGATGTAGTTGGCCTGCTCTTTGGTCAGAGCGGTCTTGGGATTGAGATTGCGAACGTTCAGGGCGCGTTGGATGTTGTGCTTGAGGCCCGGCCCGGCGGATGTGAGAATGTTGACGAACCCGGATGTACCACCGATCCGTTGGGAACCAAGACCCGCGCCCGCATGGCCATTGACGATGAGCTGCTTGGTCTCGGCATCAAACCACATGGTGGTCTTGAGGGCTTCGAGTTCGTCCTTGGAGAGCCAGTCTTTCGCCCGCTCCCAGATCCAGGGGGGCTCAGTGACATGGGCGTCACAATCAAAAGTGGGAAAATCCTTGGTCATCGGGACAAATTGTTGCACAGGCATGTCATATCTCCTTTTCGTCGTGCCATGGACGTGCCACGGCGCGGTTGCATAAAGAGTCTCAGCGTCAGAGTCAACCCCTATCTGTGTGCTTTGCCATATTTAGGGCACCTCTGCAACATCGATCTGACGCGGTTGGCTTTTACGTACTGCTCTTTTCCCGGTTAGTCGCGCCACACCTCCATGAGATTGCAGCTCCTCAAGCGAACCGTCGGGTTGAATTTTGAGCGCTTTCTTGATGGCAGTTGGCGCGCAAGGACAAGCAAGTCCCAATCGCTGGCTTCGGTTGCGTCACCCCGCGCCCGCGAGCCAAAGAGGACTACCGCTACCAGGTTGTCACCAAGTCCCTGTCGCAAAGCAGCGACGACCGCGCTGAGCGCTTGCCTCAGCTGCTCTCTTTCTTGATTTGATTGGACAGACATTTTTTTTCGCCCACGAGGCAATAAAAAGACCGAGTCTGATTCCTATCGACGTTCCCGACGCCACCGTAAGCCATACCCCGTTCGTCCTGAGCGTAGCGCCAGCGAAGTCGAAGGGCGAA
>CAZCWX010000189.1:0-4504 GCA_964502465.1 uncultured Enterobacteriaceae bacterium
GGGCGCGCTAGAGATGCCATCGTGGCGAATCTGACCGGTCCGCTGGCTAAGGACATGCCCTATACGCCGTATACGGAGAGCACTTTGCACCGGCTCGCCGCGCTGGAGCCGCAAACCCTCGCCGTGATGCACGGCTCGAGTTTTCACGGCGACGGCCGCACGGCGCTCATCGATCTTGCAAAGATAGTGAAAGAACTTTTGAGCGAGAACAAATAGCTCGTTGCTGGTAGAGATCCCCGAAGAAGCGCGCTGGTCGAATACTTCAAGCGATGACGAGAAAGCACCTCCGAACCTCGATCGGACAATGGTGGACATTCGTTCGGCGCTGCGGTAAGAGGGCTTTTAGGCTATCCGGTTAATATGCAGGTCGGTGGCTCGGCCCTCTCGGCCAGGACGGAGGCGTTGACAATTTTTCTAAGACAGTGCGCATCTTTTTTGTCGCTCATAAAAGAGAGTTTTTTTGCACTCTTTAAGGAGGGAATATGTCAAAGAAAAGACCGCGCTTAACCGTTTGCGTTTCCGTGGCTGCCCTCGCCGCCGTCTTCTGTTTTTCGGCGATCCTTCCGGCCCACGCGCAGCAGCGCAAGTCGATCCGGTGGGCGACGTCCAACACAGGCTCCTACGGCTACAAGGTCGCGTCGGCGATGATCAGACTGCTCGAGGAAGCCCTCGGCGGCGAATACACCGTCACCGTAAATCCATATCCCTCGACCACCGGCGCCATGAAGGCTGCGATGGAAGGCACCGGAGAGATCGGTTATACGGCGGACATCGGTATGCGCGAGCTTTATGATCGCGAAGGCGGCTTCAAGAACTACAAGCCGTCCAAGGGCATACTGGTACATGGGTGGTACGCCTATCCGATGGAGTCGTTCATGGCAGCGCCTGCCGGCAAGGCGGCCCAGTTCAAGTGCTGGAAAGATTTCAGCGGCAAGCCGGTATTCTTCACCACCGCCGGTTTCATGAACTGGCTGAATTTCCGCCGTAACTTCAAGGTCCTTGGCTACGACTTCAAGCATGTCGAGATCGACCCTTCGACACAGGCCGACGCGCTGCAGTCCGGTTCGATTGTCGGTGCCGTTGCCTATACGACTGCGGGCCGTTCCCTTGCGTCCTACTGGCGCGAGACCGAGCTGCGTGCCGATGTGACGTTGATCAACCCGTGCGCGGATGAGGTCAAGAAGCTGAAGTCAGCGGGTGTCGCTGTGGCGGAGGTCGATCCGAAGCAAGCCTTCAGCAAGGATGTTGGCGTGAAATCGGTCTTGGGGGTGCCGATCCTGTTCGCCTATAACATGCGCGCGGATATGCCCGAAGACGTCGTTTATAAAATGCTGAGTGCGTTCTACAAGAACCGTGAAACCCTCGCCAAGTCCGATCCGGGCTTCACGCCAATGGCGCGCGATTTCGTCGGTATGCAGGTGCAGGGGATCAGCAGCAATCCCGATATTCCCGCACATCCCGGGCTGGCCAAGTTTTTGAAAGAACACAAGGGCTGGAACGACAAGTGGAAGATCGCCAGCAGCAAGTGATCGCGCAACCGTCGCACTAACCCGAGTACCGATTTCACACAGTAGTGCGTTAAGCTCACTGCTGCCGGGCATCGGGCGGTGCACAACGGATAAAGGAGACCGGCGAACCACGGTTCTCTATCCGTTGAGCGGTGTCTTTGTCCTGCGACGCTCAGTCTCGGAACGCGAAAGACATTTTGGGCCGAGAGGGGGACAGCTATGTTGAGTGAGCGGCTCAAAAGCCACGCCAACCTCAGGAACCTGACGTTCGGCGTCTCGCTCGTCATGTTTGGCTGGCTCCTCTGGTACTTCTACACCGGCTACGGCGGACCGCGCGAGCTTGCGACCAAGCTCGTGCCGATCGCACTGCTGCTACAGATTCTGTTCCTCTATCAACAGGGTTTTCTGTATAAACGTCTTCCCACACTCGCCAACCACATCCTGATTTTCTTTTACGCAGGCATTTGCGTCTATGCCTTCGGCTATTTCTATCTCTACTACGAAGACATCGCCATCTGGCGACAGGGCTCCTACACAACACAGGACTTCATCGTTGGTCTGCTCGTGTTTCTTCTGGTCATGGAGTTGTCGCGTAACGCCCATGCCGTCCTGTTCTGGGTGAACGTCGTCCTGATCGTCTACACTCTGTACGGTTACCTGAGCCCGGTCGATTTTTTCTGGCATCCCGGCACATCGTTTTACCGGGTAGTAACGTCGAGCACGGTCGAACTGGCAACTGGAATCTTCGGGCTCTATGCCCAACTTGCGCTGACCCTGATCGCGGCCTTCCTCCTCCTGGCGGCGGCGGCGCGCGGGTTCGAAGCGCAAGGAGCGATGGTCAACGTCATGCGGCGTCTCGCCGGACGCTCGCGGCACACGGTACCGCAGACCGCCGTCCTGGCTTCGGTCTCGGTCGGCCTAGTGAGCGGTAGCGGGGCAGCCAACACTGCGGTCACCGGTAGTTTCACAATTCCGCTGATGATGCGCTACGGCGTGCCGGGCGCTTTCGCCGGCGCCGTGGAAACCGCGGCATCGATGGGCGGGCTCATTATGCCGCCATTGATGGCGGTGGCGGGTTTTCTGATGGCGGAGTTCCTCGGTGTGCCTTATTGGGACGTGGTGCTCCGCGGCTTTGCTCTCTCTTTCGTCTACTTCGTCACACTCTCCCTATCCGTCTATCTTCTGAGCATCCGGCTGTTGCCACCGGAGCCGGTCGCGGTGCCGACCGTTGCGGTTTACGACCGGGTTAAGACCGCGATCTTCTTCCTATCGATCGGGTATCTCATCGTGCTGATGGGATGGTTCGGCTTAGGCGCCCTGCGTGCGGCGCTCTATACCGCGATCTTCATGTTCGGGCTCCTGCTCCTCTGCTATCTGTATTTTAGATACGTCCTGAAGGATTCGGCGATAGCGGGCGAGTCGCTCCTCGCTAACTTCCGCACGACGATCGAGACCCACGCCGAGATGACGTCTTATCTCACGCTGCTCCTGGCCACTCTCGGCATCATGATCGGCCTTTTCACCGTCACCGGCTTCATCAACCGCATGGGCGGCATGCTGCTGCAGCTCGGCGAGTGGCACATCATCGCGCTTATCCTAATGGCCTGGGTGTTCGGCTGGCTGGTCGGCGCCGGCTTGCCGCCGACGGCGACGTACATCATTCTGGCGGTCATCACGGTGGATCCCATGACCAAGCTCGGCGTCGATCCCTGGGTCGCGCATTTCTTTGCATTTCTGTTGGCGATCTGGGGCGAGCTGTCGCCGCCGACTTCTCTCACAGCGGCGGTCGCGGCACGGATAGCGGAGGCATCATTCATGCGCACCATGTGGGAGGCGCTGAAACTGTGCCTGCCGATCATCTTCATGTCCTTCGCCATCTTCACCCGCTCCTCGATGGTCGTGAACCCAGGCTGGGCAGGGATCTCGGATACGCTGCTCGCGACCATCGGCACCTGCGGTGTGACCTGTTCTGTATTCGGACGGTTGGTCTACAATAGGGGCGCAAACATCATGCTGCGCGCGGCGCTGGCTCTCGCATCCTTGGTGGTGATGCTCCACCCGGACGGCAGCGTGGCCCTGGCGGTCGCTGCGTTCGTGCTGCCGGCAACGATCTATGGTGTCTCACGTCACCGGCAGATCGCCCCGCCGAAGAGCGCACTCGGGTTGCAGGCCATAGGTTAAATGACGGCCGGTTGTTTTCGGGTTAGAGGACGTGAAGAAGCTGTTATAGGGACGCAAAAGATCTGTACTGGAATCAGCCGATGCAACCTTGAACGATTCTCCTTCGTCCACGGTCGGCGCGGCGCGTGTTTTTCAGCCTGGCTGGATTCTTTGCTTGGTCGAGAATACTTTTTGCGTCGTATCGGCATATGAAACAATTCTCGCGGTACTGGCATGAAGATCCGTCACCTGGAATCGGCAGATTTCGAGTTTGTATCCGCCGTCGTCGATGAATGGTGGGGCGGCCGGTCTGTGGCCGGTTTGTTGCCGCGGCTGTTCTTTGAGCATTTTCGCCCAACAAGTTTTGCGCTTGAAGAGCACGGTGCGTTGCAGGGCTTTCTGGTAGGCTTTCGCTCGCAATCGTTTCCCACAGTGGCCTACATTCATTTCGTCGGTGTTTCGCCGCTCCTTCGAGGCCGCGGCTACGGACGCATGCTCTACGAGCGTTTTTGCGAAGTAGCTGACGGTTTGGGCTGTGATGAAGTGCGCTGCATCACCTCGCCGATCAATACCGGCTCTATCGCTTTTCACCAAAGGATGGGATTTGAGATCCTGCCTGGAGACGGCGCAATCGGCAGCATTTCGGTCAGCCTCAACCATGCGGGCGCCGGACAGCACCGAGTGCTTTTCTGCAAAAAAATTGCTTGAATCCGCGGCGCCGGCATTTCCAAGTCAGCACTCGGTTTAACTCAACCGCGATTCGCGGTTAAAACTGCGGGCACGTTGGGGGAGGTTCAAACCTGGAGTAGCGAAGACACCCGAGTGTTAACTTTCAA
>CAZCWX010000190.1:0-2518 GCA_964502465.1 uncultured Enterobacteriaceae bacterium
TCAAGATCAGCGCCAGAGTCCGGTTGATGACCACGAGACCATAGAGCAGCCCTTCGCTGGTCACGCGTAACCGCCCACCGACGAGCGGCACCCAGTCCGGCACTGATCCGAACAAGGAGGTACGTCCTACAACCTCGTTGAATACACCGTGGACCAGCAGAATGATCACCAGAAACGGGGAGAGAAGGAGCAACAGGCGTTTGAGGTCCCGCCACTCAAGCCAGGCGAGCGGCCACAGGAGCAGCACGGCACCGGCGAGCGCAGTGCTCAGCACTGGACTCTCCCAGGAAAACGCCAGGACTGTAGTGGCCATGAGGAGAGCAAGCTTGGCGCGCACATCGAGTGAGGAGAAAGACGAACGACGTGCCGCACTGCCGAACCTGAAGGTGTTCATGATAATGGAAGTACTTGGCTATTCGCTTTCAGCGACCGTGGTTACAGGGGACAGGGAACAGGAAACAGATCCCCCTCTCTTCCTTTTATGGGTAATTTTTTGAGCGCAAGAGCCTCAAGCAAGAAACCTGGATGCCCGCCTACGCGGGCATGACGGGCAGGAGAGACGCACACCGTTTTCGCCATTCCCGCGCAAGCGGGAATCCAGAAAGTTAGGAAAGACAAGGCTTTGAGAAAAAACCTCCTTTTATAAGCTAACTTCTCTCCGCTATCACCTATCACCTATCCAACATCCTGCTGGCCGCTGACAGTGAAGCAGTCCGCAAGCTCTTCTACGCTGAGCGCGCGGCAGTCTTGCCCTTCTCGCGCCGCGATCACCTGGGCCAGCTCGACAATCTGCGGGGCCCTGAGATCTGTGGCGGCCAACACCTCGGGTTGGTAATAGGCCTCGGCGAGCGGGGCGTCAAGCAGCACCCTGCCCTGGCCCAGCACCAGGACGCGCTCAGCAAAACCTGGGAGCAAATGGAGGTGATGGGTGATGACGATCACCGTCTTCCCGGCGGCATGGAGCCGGCGCGTCAATTCCAGGATGCGCAAAGCCCCTTGATAGTCCTGTCCCGTCGTCGGCTCATCGAAAATCAGGATCTCCGGCTCCCTGGCTAAGACTGCTGCGATTACTACCTGACTCCGGTCTCCTTTTGACAGGGCGAACGGGTGGAAGTCGCGCCACGCGGTCAGGTGCATCGCTGCCAGCATAAGGTCCACGCGGCGTTGTACCTCAACCGGCAGGAGACCGGCCTGCTGCAGTGCGAAACCTACTTCTGCGGCGACGCTGAAGGCAAAGAGTTGCGTATCTGGGTTCTGCGGCACGAAGCCAATGTGGCGAGCCATATCGCTGATAGTGAAGGTCTGCAACCGGTGCCCATCAAGAGCCAGGCTGCCAGCGCGAGGTTCCAACAGACCAAGGAAGTGACGCACCAGGGTCGTTTTGCCGGCGCCATTTTGTCCAACGATGGCCAGGTACTCACCGGCGCGAATGTCGAGAGTCACCCCCGCGAGCGCTCGGGTACCGTCGGCGTAGGTGTAAACAAGGTTCTCGGCGGTGAGGCGCACGGCCCCGTGGCGAGCTGGTGTATAGGCGGGCGGCCGTGGGTAGAAACTCAGGTGTGGCCGCACCGTCTCGTAGGTCGAAACCGCTTCTGCGAGGGTAACCGGCAGAGAGTCTAGTACGAGCCCACGCCTCTGGAGGCAATGAAAAAACTCAGTGACCTGGGGTGGTCGTACCTGGTGTCTGGCTAGGCACTCAACTTCCCGAAAAAAGGCAGCGCTCGGTGCCACCATGACGAGCCGACCTTCGGCCAACAGCGCCACGCGGTCAGCAAACTCAGCCACCTCCTCGCTGTGATGACTGGCCAGGACAACGGTCATGCCCAGCTCGCGGTTCAGGGTACGCACCAGGGCAAACACCTCGGCCGCGCCGACCGGATCGAGCTGGGAAGTCGGCTCATCGAGCACCAGCACCTGAGGCCTGAGAGCCAGAGCCGCAGCGATCGCGAGCCGTTGCTTTTGCCCGCCTGACAACTCATGCGGATGCTTGTTTTCCAAACCTGCAAGACCAACCGCATGCAAAGCGTCGTGTACCCGCGTCCGGATCTCATCAGGTCTGACGCACAGGTTCTCCAGGGTAAAAGCGACTTCGTATTCGACCGACGTGGCGGTGAGTTGCGTCTCTGGGTCCTGGAACACCATACCCACTTTGCGGGCCAGCACACTCACCGGATGTTCCAGTGTATCTAGACCGCCTACCCGGACAGCCCCGTACAGTTCTCCACCAAAGAACTGGGGCACGATTCCGACCAAAGCTAAGCATAACGTCGTCTTGCCTGCGCCAGTTGCCCCCATGAGCGCAAGACACTCCCCTTGTTCAACCGTGAGATGAATGTCTTGCAGGGCAAGAGTAGACGCGCCAGGATAGCGGAAAGAGAGCTGCTCGATGGAAACAACAGGCTCGGCCATAGATCTTAAATCGGATCACATGAGCTCAGGACAGTATTTCACATGCTGAACGATATTCTTTCCGTTCGCTCTGAGCGTAGCCGCGCCAGCGGCGAAGTCGAAGAGCGCG
>CAZCWX010000191.1:0-4494 GCA_964502465.1 uncultured Enterobacteriaceae bacterium
CCGTGAGCTCCTCGAGTTCCTGAATGTAATCTCCGGTATGGTCGGGATGGGGAAAGTCGGAAGCCCAAAAGAAGCGATCTGCGCCGAGCAGGTCGACCATCGCCGGCAGCGATTTCTCGTCCGGATCGGCTGAGATCCACACATTGCGTTTGAAATAGGCGCTGGGGCGCTCTTTGAGCGGGACCGAGCGGCCCATGATGCTGTCGTACACCGCGTCCATTCTATCGAGCCAGTAACTCGCCCAACCCGCACCCACTTCCAGTATAATGATCTTGAGTTTCGGGAACTTGTCGAACGTGCCGTACTGCATGAAACTGGCGAGCGCGTGACGCGCGGCATCCGAAGCGGTCACGTTCAGAAAGAATTGTTGCTTGCGTACGTACTGCAGATCGTACCGTCCTGGCAGAGCCCATTGCGGCTCGAGCGACGGATGGATGCCCAACGGCACGTCAAGTTCCTGGGCTCTGGCGAACAAGATATCATGATCCGGATGCGCGTGCGGCTTGCGCGTCATCACGAACTGCACGACCCATCCGCCTTTGCATCCCGCTTTGACGGCGCGTTCCAACTCCTCAGCGGCAGCTTTGGGATCGCCAAGTGAAAGATGGGCGACTGGAATCAAGCGGCCGCCACTGTCCGAGCACCAGTCGACAATCCAGCGGTTGTAGGCCCGGGTCATTGCCTGCGCGTAGTCCGCATCCTCACATTCGGTCTCCCACGCGAGGCCGATGCTTGGGTAAATAATCGCGGCGTCGAGCCCTTCCAAGTCCAGGCGTTGCATCCGCTGTGTGGCGTCCATCGCGCCGAGCAGACACTCTTCGCCATAGTGAAGCTGCGGGTTGACCTCGCCGTTCTCGCGTGTCACCTGACCCATCAAGCCCAGACCCGCGAAGGACCCGCCCCGATTGACACGTGAGGGACGGCCGGCGATCTCCAAATAGTCCAGTCCCCGGTCGTCAACCTTCATACGGATCGCTGTCGCCCGGTACTTGGGATCACAGTGCTTTTCCCACAGATCTGCCGCCTCCAGGATGTGGCCGTCGGCGTCGACCGCCCCTGTAAACTTGAGTGCGTCGATTTTCTCTTCGATGATGCGTGACATAAGGTTCTCCTTGTCTCGATTGTGAGTCGGCTCCTAACCTGACTCCAAGATGGAATAGTACCCTGTTATTTATCAACAATCTACGAAGGGGTATTTTTGAGGTGCATAAGAATTTTTTGGCGGGAAGAATCCCCCCACAGGCTGCCGAACGAGAGGGTCTTCGGCCTGCGGCCAATGATAACTCATCCAATCAACGTGACGAACGAGGAGTGGGATGCTACATGGAAAAGGAGTAAAAGGAGAACCTGAGGTTCTTCTGCTGGTAGGCGCACTTTTTGTCGGGCCCATCGATGATGTTACCATGCTCAATGATGTAGGGATGGCCAAAGGCCTGATTCAAGCAAAGAAGCCTCTTGGCTCGTGGGCGCAGTATATTCGCTCACATCCGACTGACCTGCGCCGTGCTTACATCGCCAGCGGGGTGGCGGATACGCTCGTGCGGCAGACCCTATTAGGAGCGGCGTCACGCGACCGTGACTATCGGGTGCATGATCTCAAGCCGCCGCCATGGAGCAAAGCGCCGCATGGGTTGCTTGTAGGCTCACGGCCGGCGAAATATACCGAACTCAAACCCACACCTACGCCGGGAATTGGCAAGGCCAAACCCTGAATCAGACCCCATGAGATTGACCCAGTTTTGAAAGGCCTGTGATGCAAGTCGAAGTTAAGCTTTTTGCCAATCTCCGAAAACTGCTTCCCCCAGGTTCCTCTGGGGGCAAAGCCCATATTGCCCTGGAAGGTGGCGCTACCATTACCGCTCTTCTCCACCATCTGAACATTCCCTCAGAGATGGCGCAGATGGTGTTGGTCAATGGTGAACAAACCCGCGAGTTCGACCGCCCGCTCACTGACGGAGACACGGTCAGCATCTTTCCGCCAGTAGCGGGAGGCTAAAAATGGCGCACGCTGAGACGAGCGGGTCACGCATTGCTTCGAACGCGGGCACGCTAAATCAAACCGTGGGACATGGGGACAGTGTGGAAGAGGAACGCGGCGGTTTCCTCTGGTAGTCCGTTACCTTCATTATTCCCGCTGCTGTCAAAGTCTTCTAATGGATTGACAACTTTTCTTTGACGGTACAATATTTCAAAAAGATTATAAATTTGTACTCTTCAGTATGATTCCCAGAGAAGCGACTGCCGTATTGCGCAAGGTCGCGCAAGGTTATCCGGTGGTGGCCATTACGGGTCCACGCCAATCCGGGAAGACCACCCTTGCCCGCATGGTCTTTCCAGAGAAGACGTATGTGAGTCTCGAGGACCCCGATCAGTTACGTTTTGCCCTGGCGGACCCGAGGCGGTTTCTCCAGGGGTTTCCACATGGAGCGGTGCTGGACGAGATTCAACGGGCGCCGGAGCTCTTTTCGTATATCCAAGGTATTGTCGATGCACACCAAGAGCCCGGCTTTTTCGTGCTCACAGGCTCACAACACTTTGGTCTCCTTGCCCAGATCTCACAGACCTTGGCTGGACGGGTTGCGCTCCTTGAGTTATTACCGTTTTCCCTCAGCGAATTGCAGTCAGCGGGCGTCAACATTCCGTCCTTGGATCATCTCCTCTTCCAAGGCCACTATCCCCCCCTTTACGATCGTCATCTGAGCCCGCTCGACTGGTATGGGGATTATATTCAGACCTATGTTGAGCGTGACGTCCGCCAAATCACTGCAGTCCAAAACCTCAACCTGTTTCAGACCTTCGTCCGGCTCTGTGCTGGACGTGTCGGGCAGGTGCTCGATATGGCGAGTCTCGCTAATGATGCCGGCGTCGCCCATAATACTGCCAGCGCCTGGGTTTCGGTCCTGGAAGCGAGCTATATCGTCTATCGGCTCACGCCGCACTATCAGAATTTCTCAAAGCGGTTGATTAAGCGACCGAAGCTGTATTTCTATGATACCGGACTGGCAGCCCGGCTGCTGGGCATTCGCACGCCAGACGAGATCCGCTACCATGCCTTGCGAGGAAATTTGTTCGAATGTTGGGTGGTGAGTGAGGTACGCAAATGGAATGCCCATAATCGGCAACAGTTGGCTTTGCATTTCTGGCGTGACCACAAAGGACGGGAAATCGACCTCTTGATCGATCTAGGCGGCAAGGTTGTTGCTGTTGAGATCAAATCAGGGGCAACCATCACTGGGGATTTTTTCCATGGTCTAGAATATTATCAACATCTTGCCCAAGACCATCTCCAGCAAGCCTTCCTCATCTACGGCGGCGATCAGCACCAGACGCGCGCATGCACTGGGCGGTCCATTGTTCTGCACGATCACTCGTGCGGCTGTCGTTCCGTCATTTTGACGGAGCATAGTCACTTGCTCCGTTCATCCTCGCGCACAGTGGGGCGCGCACTACCGGTTGCAACCCTGGCGATGTGCCTTCTTCCCGATCCCCTGCACACGGTTTGGCGATTGCCGCCGGGTGACGGAGATTTCTCCACCCGTTGGCAGCAAAGCAACAGCGGATGTTCACAAGCTCTACCCGCCCAGACTGCACGCAGCCACCGCTACAACCAAGTCGGAGGTGAGTAATGCTGTGAACAGTCGAGGTTGTTATTGACAAGCAAGGCAACGTGCGCCTGCTGGAACCTGTCCTGCTCAGCGCAGCGCGCCGCACACTGGTGACAATTGTAGAAGAGGCGCCGACCGTAGAGGTGCCGGAAACTGCCTTGCTGAGTGAGCAGGCCCTTGCCGCGGATGGGAATCGACCGGAGGAGGACGCGGCGTGGCCACACCTGCAGCCCGGGCGGTAGTGTCAGTGCCGCTTCCCTATGGCACCATAGCCTTCCAGGCTTGACTGTCTTCTTGCTCATATTCTAAGCTTGGTCTATAGACCGGTTCCCATAGACCCTTTATGGCCACTGGAATTGACCTTTCCTTGAGGACGACCGTGGAAACCTTATTCATTGAGATTCCCGAAGATGTTATCGCTCACCTCCGCCTTCCGCCACGCACCCTGAAACAGGAGCTGAAAAAAGAGTTGGCTGTGCATTTGTATGCCGAGGGGCTTTTACCTGAAGCACTGGCGTGTCGCTTGGCTGATATGACGCGGATCGCTTTTGCCCAGCTCTTAGGTGAACGGCAGATTCCTGTGCGCTACACCTCGGAAGACCTCGACCAGGACTTGCAGGTTCTGCGTGAACTCAAATGACTGCGGTTTGTAACACCAGTCCGATCAGCAACCTGATGCAGATTGACGCCCTTTGCTCGGGCCGCCCTACAGCGTAGCCGAATGCGTGTTTGATGAGTACGGCCTTGACGGATGCTACGCCACCGCAGACGAAGTGCCATAATGAGAGGGGTTGGAGCTGTATAAGGCTACATCCATGCCACCCCTGCGCGTGTCCGGAAAATCAGCGCAACAATAGACGAGCCTCATAAGAACCCTCAAAGGCTGTCT
>CAZCWX010000192.1:0-12176 GCA_964502465.1 uncultured Enterobacteriaceae bacterium
AGGTACTTGGCGATGACAAAATTGTCTACGCCTCTGATTATCCCCACTGGGATGCGATGTTTCCAGGTTCAGTCGCAGCCATCAGCGAGCGGGTGGATCTCTCTGACCAAGCCAAAAAACGTATTTTGAGTGAGAACGCCAAGCGGTATCTCCACCTGAATTAACGGTCAGGAGTGTTCAGTAGAGGCACGGCGTTGCCGTGCTCTCCTGGTTTATAAACAGGAGACAGTATGGATAAAATTATCATCAAAGCCTGTCTTAATGGTGCGCGGGGACGTGAGCAGAATCCTCACGTCCCATGGACACCCGCAGAAGTTGCAGCCGAGGCGAAGCGCTGTGCCAATGCCGGCGCTGCAATTGTGCATATTCATGCTCGTACCCCCCAGGGTGGGACGAGTTATGATCCAGCGTGGTACGCCGAGGCGGATCGTTTGATTCGCGCGCAGACTGGCTTAATTGTGAACCACACCACTGCACGTGAGCCGCACGCGACTATCGATCAGGTGCTCCAGTACTTGCGAGACACTCCTGAGCCAGTGGATATGGTCTCTCTCAACACTGGAAACATTGTGTTCAATACACCACTCTCGCAGGGTACCAGACGCACCATCGCTATTCCGAATTCTTACGATGACATTCGCCAGACCATCATGGCTTGCCGTGAACGCGACATTGTGCCCGAACCTGCGGTACTCGATACGGGTTTTCTCACGAATGTGGCCACCCTCGTACAAGATGGTCTTCTACCATCGCCTCGGTATCTGTTGATCGAGTTCTCTGGACGGTTTGGTGATGGCTTGCAAATCATGCCGGGGACGTCGCGCAGCTATTTTTATCTGACAGACTGTGTAAAAGAGCTGTTTCCCAACGCCATATGGGTCGCACACGGCATTGAAGACAGCGTGTTTACTATTGCGAGTCTGGCGATTGCTACCGGGGCGCATGTGCGGGTGGGATTTGAAGACCGTGCTACCCTCGTCGATGGCTCTCTCGCCAGAAGTAGCGCTGATTTTGTGACATGGGCGGTGAATATGGCGCGTGCGCACGGGCGGGAGCCAGCAAGGCCACAGGACGTAAGACACATGATTGGGTTCCCACAGAAAGAGTAGTCAGTATGCAGCATCCCGCAGTCAAGAGCATGGAGAGGAGGGACGTGATGGCAACAACGTTGATTAATCCCGCTGATCTCTCGACACCCCGCGGTTTCAGTCACGGTGCAATTGGGACTGGTCGTTTGCTTTTCGTTGCCGGTCAAACTGGCACAGACAAGACGGGAACAATCGTCAGTGATGACTTGGTCGCCCAGTTTGATCAGGCCTTGAGTGGTGTCGTACGCGTAGTTCAAGAAGCAGGGGGAAAACCGGAAGATATCGTCAAGATCAATCTCCTAGTCGTGAATAAAAAAGAATATAAAGAGAAGGGACGTGACATTGGCGCTGTCTATCGGAAACATCTCGGGCGCCATTTCCCGGCGATGACTTTGGCCGAGGTGAAAGGCTTATTCGACGACGAGGCGAAGGTGGAGATCGAAGCGGTGGCGATGGTGCCGTAATGCACCGGGCGCACGCAGTGCGCCCTTACCCATCCCTCTCTATCTTCTCTCCCAGGGCATCTGCTGCTCGAACGCATGGGCGATACGCAGGAGCGTCGCGTCCTCAAAATGTTTGCCTGTCAACATCAGTCCGACTGGTAACCCATTCGACTTGCCACATGGCACACTGAGTGACGGATGACCAGTCATATCGAACGGCGCAGTGTTTCCCAACATGTTCCAACCGTGGGAGATGAGTCCTTTCAGGTCACGGTGAGGATCGTACCGGTGTGCCTTGTTCGGCGTGGTCGGCATGACCAAGATGTCAACCTGCTCCAACACCTGATCGTAGGCGGCTCGTAGTACGCGTCGTTGGTTCTGTGCTTTGGCGTACAAGCGACCATGGTAGGTGCGGTTCAGATAGGAGCCCATCATCACCACAAATTTGACCTGCGGCGGCAGATCCTGCGCTTGGGCTTTGAGGGATTTTCCTAGCGCGTTGGCAAAACTCACATTGTACAACCCCTTCCAGTGATACCCGACGCCGTTACCATAGACGAGCGCAGCCATCCCTTCAGCGATCGAGGCCCAGGTAATACCCCCTGCCTCGAGGTGTGCCGGAATCGAGACCTCCTGTACCTGAGCCCCAAGCTCTTGGAGAGCCTTGACAGCATCACGCACTTTCGCGTCTACGTCTGGTTCCGAAACCGGGGAGCCAAACCCTTCGCGTACGACACCAAGCCGTACGCCACGAATATCTTGGGTCAGCATCTGCGTGTACGGTTGGACCGGGACGTCATTTTGGCGCGGGTCCATGGGGTCCTTACCAGCAATGACTTCCAGCAGGAGGGCAACCTCAGCAACCGAACGAGCCATGGGACCGGCATGATCGAAAGTGGGGTCAATGCCAACAATCCCTGTATAGGGAACCAAACTATGAGTTGGTTTCAGACCAACCACACCGCACCACGAGGCAGGGATACGGATCGAGCCGCCCTGATCTCCACCAATAGTGAGGTCCATATCATCATAATACAAAGCGGCGCCAGAGCCTCCTGACGAGCCACCTGCGAGGTGCTCGGGGTTGTGCGGGTTGCGTGTTGGTCCATAGGCACTCGTATCACCTCCACCAGAGAACGCAAAATTATCCATGTTGAGGATGGCCGTAATCTCGCCGCCGGCATCAAGAATCCGCGTAATAATTGTGGCATCGATATCTGGCACGTAGCCGTCCAGCACCAGCGACGCACACGTCATAGGCACACCAGCGATGCAGACGTTATCTTTAATCCCGATACGCTTGCCAGCGAGCTTGCCCGATGTGGCACCTGTGACTGAGCAACGCCTGACAACCGCATTGAGTGGATCTTCTTGGCGGTTCGGCCGTACGCCAGGGTCACGTTCTCGGTACGTGATGACAGGCAGTTGCGCTGGCGCCTGATCCAACGCATCCAGGGCAGCAAACATGTCCGGCATGAGAGACTGGAATGCCTCTATCTCTTCTGCATTTAGGGCAAAATGATGCGCTTCAGCCAAACGATGCAGATCCTCTGCACTCGGTCGTCGTAATGCCATGATCGCGCTCCTCTGCTACACAGTAGGTAGGGATGACCTCAGTCGTCCGTTTTTGCTCAGCGACTCAAGTCGCTGCTACAACCTTTCGTCAAACTGGAGAATAATCCCATCTGGATCTTGAAACAAACAGGTCAGCACCTTCCCGCCCGGTGCCTCTCCATACGCGACGGTATCCGCCTCCAAAGGTGGCACAAGAATGGGCACTCCTGCCGCTGTGAGCTTCTCAACCTTGCCGCGCAGATCTGAGACCCAGAAAGCAAAGTGGTGAATACCAACCTGGTCAAGCTTAATGGGTTCTCCTGAGGGTGGCCCGACCGGAGCAGAAAGCACAATAAAGCTTGCCTCTGGCCCCTCTTCCCAACGCATATAAACCGCGCGACGCTTGCCTTTTTTCAGGTCACGAAACAAAGCAGGCAGACCCCCAACATTCTCTATCGTGTCCAGCGTGACTTGCAAGCCAAGCAGATCCCGGTAAAACGGCAATGATCTGTCCATGTTACTGACACCAATGGCGACATGAGAAACTCCCCGCATCGTAATTCCCTCCAGTGGTTCCTACATGGCACAGACCACCCGCCTCTGTCTAGCAGCGTTTGACCAAAGAAGACAACCACATGACGAAGTATCTATGATACAGAAATCTCGAGAAAGGAGCCTTTATCGTGTCGTTACCGCTCTCACATATTCGAGTGATTGATTTGACTCGGGCGCGCTCGGGTCCAACGTGTGTGCGTCAACTCGCCGACATGGGCGCCCAGGTCATCAAAGTCGAACAGCCTGACGACGAAGAAGGAGTCAGTCGTCATAACTCAGATTTCCAAAACCTCCATCGCAATAAGCGGAGCCTCGTGCTGAATTTGAAAGATGCACGCGGGAACGCCATCTTAGAAAAGCTGGTCGCACGATCTGATGTGCTTGTCGAAAATTACCGCCCCGAGGTGAAGAAACGTTTGGGAATCGCCTACCCAGACTTACGCCAGATCAATGTTCGCCTGATCTACGCGAGCATTTCTGGTTTTGGCCAAACGGGGCCGTACAAAGACCGCCCGGGGTATGACCAAATTGCCCAAGGACTCGGTGGTCTTATGAGCATCACCGGTCCTCCAGGCGGCGGCCCCTGGCGCGTCGGGATTCCGGTAGCAGACCTGACCGCTGGTCTCTTAGCCGCGCAAGGCATCCTTGTTGCTCTTCTCGATCGCGAACGCTCCGGTGAGGGCCAATGGGTCCATACGTCTCTGCTCGAAGCGATGGTATCGATGCTCGACTTTCAAGCCACCCGTTGGCTCATCGATAAAGAGGTCCCTCCTCAGGCTGGGAACAACCATCCGACTGGTATTCCTACCGGCACGTTCAGAGTGAAAGATGGTCACATCAACATTGCTGCCAGCGGCCAACACATGTGGAAGCGGTTGTGCAGTGTCCTTGGTGCTGATGATCTCTATGAAGACCCTCGCTTCGCCTCACCTGGTAAGCGCTCCAAGAACCGTGATGTGCTCACCGTCGCACTGGAAGAGCGGCTACAAACAAAAACCGCCGCAGAATGGATTGAAGGACTCAACACCGCTGGTGTGCCCTGTGGACCAATTCTGACTATCGATCAGGTGTTCGCCGATGAGCAAGTGCAACACCTGGGGTTGGCATGTCCAATTGGGCATCCTCAGCTCGGCCTCATTCAGCTTTTAGGGCTTCCCGTGACCCTCAGCCGTACGCCAGGCGCGGTACGGACTCCGGCTCCAGAGAAAGGAGAACACTCAGAGGAAATTTTGGCCGAGTTAGGAGTGACCACTGAGGAAATTCGCCAACTTCGCCAAGAGGGGGTCGTATGAAGAGGCCGGGGAGGGCAAGCGCAGTCTCGGGGTCAGCGTTCAGCTATTAGCGTTCAGCAGTCAGCCAGACAAGAAAAACCACGGGGTATTGTCCAGCTTCTGGTACGAAAAAGAGTTACTTGCTTGCAGGATCTCCCTGTTCTTGCTGACGGCTGACGGCTGAACGCTTACGTCTCAGGTAGCAACCGGAGGCTACGCCGTAGCCTGTAATGCCTGATCTGGCCCTCCCGTCGAATCTTTTGGCATCTTTCCTCGCAGGAAATCAATAAACTCCTGCGCTGCTGGGGTAAAGCGACGGCCCCGTTTCGAAATGATTCCAAGCGGCCGCATCATGACCTCATCGGTGAAGTGCAACACTTTGAGGGTGTCGTTTTTCGCTTCCTGGACAACACTCAGCTCTGGAACAATAGAGACGCTAGAACCAATCTCGACGACCCGCTTAATCGTTTCGATGTTATCGACTTCCATGATGTACTGCACCTTCACACCGCGCTTGCGGAAGATCCGATCAAGTGCCCGGCGAGTCGGGATGTCGCGTTCGAAGCCGACAAACTTCTCCCCGTCCAACTTCTTGATTGAGATACGGTGTAACTGCGCAAACGGGTGTTGCGGGGCGCAGATCAGTACCAGGCGGTCTTCGCGAAAGGGAACGATCAGAATCTGCGGGCGTTTGCTCGGATACGCGACAATCCCGAGGTCCACATCGCCTCGGCTCACGTCTTCATAGATTTTGTTTACCCGCGTGTATTCGAGATGGACGTTGACATCTGGAAAAGTCCGGAGATACCGTTTCAGTGGAGAAGACAGTTCGTATAATCCGACGCTATATACAGTAGACACACGCACCGTGCCACTCACTGAATGCGAAAGGGTTTGCAGACTATCCTCGATTTCCCGATACTTCTGGACGATCTCTTTCCCCGCTTGGTAGAGCACCTCTCCAGCTTGCGTCAACCGCACATGTCCCTTAGAACGCTCGACCAGCTCGCGCCCATAACGTTCCTCCAAGCTACGAATTTGCTGGCTGACAGCAGACTGTGTTATAAAGTTTTTCGCGGCAGCGAGTGAAAAACTTCCGGTCTCTGCTAAGTCGCAGAAGACTTTCAGGGTTTCGATGTGCATATTTTCTGATAGTTCCTAATATTCATTATAAAGTTTTTTTATTTTACTTATAAAACGTATTTCGTTACTCTTTCAAGTCAATTTTTCTCATAGAACTCTAATTTATTTAGGAGATATATCATGTTTGAACCCGATACCCTCTTGCCAGAGCAATTTTTCTCTCTACTCGGGAGAAAACCGCTCCAGGGAGAAAAACGTCTGCTCCTTGCTATGCTAGAGGATGCTGTCCACTGTTTCCAGACCTACCTTCTGGCGAAAAAACCCCACGAACGACGCCTCTTTCAAGAAGCTGAGGAATGGATCGACTCAACAGAGTCCCACTGGTATTTTTCCTTTGAAAACATCTGCGAAATCCTCGGGATTCACCCTGGGCGGATGCGTGACGCCCTGAAACAGTGGAAAGTGCAGCAAACCCTGTTGCATGCGCAACAACAAGGGCAACCGATTGTCACTGTTGTGTCCAACAACAAGATCATGGCCCGTGTAGAACTTTCGTAGAGACTCAACACAGTCTGGTATTTTTCTTAGCAGGAAGCCCTTCTCCGTAACAAAAGAGTGAGGGCTTCCTGTCACTCCCCTGTGCGTGTTCTCGCGACTGGTCAGTGACCCCCTTCTTCCCCAAAAGCAGGGAATTCTGTAGTCATTTTCCCTCAGAGGGTTTGTGCGGCACGGAGATTCATGCCATCCTAATTCTGTATCAGGAGTATCGCAGAGGGTCCTCTGACCAGGGAGGGTAATTATGCAGATCGACATTGAGGGGCGTCACACTGAGATCCAAGACAGTTGGCGTGAACTCATCGAACGCAAATTCACTAAGCTTGAACATTACCCGAATGAGATCACTCACGCCCGTGTGACTATCACACACAATCCACACCACCATATTGGTGACAACCAAGTGCAAATTGTGCTTTCGGTTTCAGGCCAAACTTTCACCGTGAGAAAAAGCGGGGCGCAGATTCCTGCGGTCATTCGCGCGGCTCTCGCTGCGGCTGAACGTGAAGTTGACACCTATCACTCCTATCGCCAGAAGAAGAAAAGCCGTACCCGTTCCATAAAAGAGCCGAACCCTCCCCCGGTGGGGACGATAGACCGCGTCCTCCGTACCAAAGGGTATGGCTATATCTCAACAGACGGCAACCGTCAGATCTATTTTCATCGGGATGCTCTCGATGGACTGTCTTTCGATGACCTGACACAAGGAACACCAGTCGCTTTTGAACTAGAGGAAGCGGGAGAGAAGCCCCACGCCGCGCGGGTGTTCCCCCCGAACAGGCGTTAGCGTGACGCTACTGCCATCTCCAGCAACATAAAGAGACACAACACCGCGGTCTCCACCATCTCCCCGAGTGCGCCCAACGTATCGCCGGTGACCCCGCCGAGACGCCGATTACAATACAGGGTAAAGGCAAGAACCAACGCGGCTAAGGGAATAAACACTACCAGCCCTACTATCTCCAGCAGCACAAAAACGAGCGCCAGAGCGAATACGCTGGCAAGAGCAAACTCGCGAAACTGTGTCTTTTTCACGAAGGTTGCACCGAGGCCCTCAGGACGTGCTGGACGAGAACTATATGCCATCACGACACAAGCCCAGCGACTCAGCATTGGCCCTAACAGCAGTGCTGGTCCCCGGTATCCCCCTTGGAGAAGGTCAAGCGCACGAACCTTGAGCAGCACAACCACGATCACCGCAAGTGCACCGAACGTGCCGATCGCACTATCCTTCATGATGTCGAGGCTGCGTTGCCGCTCGCTACTGCCTAGAAGGCCATCCGCGGTGTCCGCTAGGCCATCGAGATGCAACCCACGACTTAGCAGGATGAGGGTAAGCACCAGGACAATACTCAAGAACGCCGAAGGAACCAATGGACGGCATACCCAATCAAGCCCCCACAGCACTGCGCCAAGCAGTAACCCAACCAGGGGGAAAAAAGCACCAGATCGGCCTAGCGCAGCTTCGCTGAAAGGCAGGTTTTTCTTGACCCGCACGATTGTCAGAAATTGCAGCGCGACCAGGAATTCAGTCAACACAGTAGAGGCTACCAAGCTGTTCATGCTTCGACAGCGCCTGCCCTGAGCCTGCCGAAGGGCTCAGCACGAACGGTTACGCAATCGGATTTTCTCTGCACCCAGTCACCCTGAGCCTGTCGATGGGTGAACCGGCTCTATAGCATGCCGCCAATTCTGTGTAAGCTACTCATGTTTACTCCCGTCGATGCTGGCCGTATACTTTCCTGTAATCCTGTTTGATCATTGTAGTCATGCTTGACGCGCGCATCGAAAAGACACTCTCCCAGTTCACGCAAGAAGTGCAACACCTCCTTGGCGAAGAGCTTGTGACCGTTGCCCTCTACGGCAGCGGAGCAGGGAATAATTTTGTTTCTGGGGATTCGGACCTGAATGTCATTCTCGTCGTGAAAACGTTACGGTTTGAGGTGCTACAGAAACTAGCCCCTCGTATGGCAGCCTGGCATACACAAGGATTTGCCCTCCCCTTGCTGATGGATCAAGAGTTTTTGCAACGCAGCCGTGACGTTTTTCCCATGGAATTCTACGACATTAAAGATCAGCATCGCTTACTCTGGGGGAAGGACATTTTTCAAGAGTTACCCATCGACAGTCGCCACCTCCGCTTCCAAGCGGAATATGAAGCGCGGAGCAAGCTGCTTCGCTTAGAAGCGCTCTACCTCGAATGCGCCGGTAACCAGAACCAGTTGCGCACTCTCATGCTCGACTCGCTTAAAACATTTCTGATCCTCATGCGTAACCTCATCCGTATGCAAGGTGAAAGCGGTCCGCTGACTTACCCTGAGGTGCTTGATCGGTTTGAGCAACATTTTCAGCAACCTTTTCCCCGTATGCACCACCTGCTTGCTATCCGGGCAAAACAGCAGAAATGGTCGGCAAACGCTGAGGGAGAATTTTTTCGTGACTATTTGACCGAAGTGCAACAATTCGTTCGCATTATTGACCACCTACCGTCAGGCACTCCATCCGCTCATGATTATTCTGCGTAAGTTTTTTTTGCTCTTCGCCCTTTTTCTGGTACCACCGTGGGCCAATGGCGAGGAACTCACACTTCCTCCTCCTCAGGGGTTTGTCTCTGACTTTGCCAGGGTGATTGATCCACCTACGCACCAACAATTGGGGCGCCTGCTCCAGGAACTCAAAGACAAGACAGGTGCCGAGATTGCGATTGTCACGGTCGAAACGACACAACCGCTCACTCCCTTCGATTATGCGATGAAGATCGCTGAGGCTTGGAAGCCTGGAGCGCGAGACAAGGACAACGGAGTTGTCTTCCTGGTGGCCACCAAAGACCGCAAGATGTTCATCGTCACCGGATACGGTGTAGAAGGAGTGCTCCCAGATGGAAAGGTCGGCGCCATTCAGGACGAGTATATTCTGCCATACTTCAAACAGGGCGCATACGCCCAAGGCATTCTCGCCGGTACGCAAGTCATGGCTGGCCTGATCGCCCAAGAGTACGGAGTGAGCCTCACGGGCGATGCATTGCCCCGCACTGCTCCCAAGGTCGGCAGGGAACCGCCCTCCACCTTTGACCTTCTGCTTTTCGCCCTCATTGTCCTCGCTCTCATTGTCTCGGCCTTTACTGGCACCCGTCGATCGCGCTATAGCCGTTTTGGCGGGAGACCTCAGTATCGTGGAGGATTTGGCGGTCAAGGGTTCGGCGGTGGCGGCTTTGGTGGGGCTGGTGGAGGCTTCGGGGGCTTTGGCGGGGGCGGCTTTGGTGGCGGCGGAGCGGGAAGAAGTTGGTAAAACAACAAGCGATCAGCACTTGGCTTATAGCATATAGCTCGCTCACTTTGTTCGCTCTATAGTAGAGGCAGCATACCCGCCAGCAGCTATAGGCCATAAGCCGTAGGCTGTATCTTCAGGTTCGGAGCTAATCTCTGATAGCTAGGAGGGAGGTCGACATGTTCGCCGATCGCATCGAAACCAAGTGGATCGAGGCATTCAAAAATCAATTCGCCCTGTGCGGGGTCCAATCGGGCGATCCTGTTGCTGTGCTTTCTGAAAGCCAAAGTCGTCAGGTGAACGTTCACCTCAGTGAGCTTGCGCTAGGATTGCTTGGGGCTCGTGCGTTTCACGTTGTTGTGCCCAGTCCACGTCAGACAGCACCAGTGCCTGTGCGCTCTACTGGTGCCTCCCAAGTCATCGGTAATCTCGCGCCGGTGATCACGGCGCTCTCGTCCTCGACGTTGGTCGTCGATCTCACCCTCGAAGGGCTGCTCCATGCGCCAGAACTCCCACAGATTCTCAAAGGTGGGGCTCGTGTCCTGATGGTCTCGAACGAGCATCCCGAAGTGCTCGAACGCCTGCCATCTGATCCCACCTTACAAGGCAAAGTCAGAGCGGGCCTCAAGAAGCTTCGGAGCGCCAAGCACATGCGAGTGACCTCGGCTGCCGGAACAGAGCTGACTGTTCAGGTCGATGGCGCCCCAGTCGGGGGCACGTGGGGCTTTGCAGACAGACCGGGTATGGTCGCCCACTGGCCAGGTGGTTTGTGCTTATGTTTCCCCAAAAGCGGCACCGTCAACGGCAGGCTGGTGCTGGCACCAGGAGACCTGAACCTGACCTTCAAGCGGTATATCGAAACACCGATCTCCCTAACCATTGCCAACGACTTTATTGTTGAGGTGCAAGGAACCGGCGTGGATGCTGCACTATTCCAAAGCTACATGTCGGCTTGGGGCGATCGCAATGCCTACGCGGTCAGCCATGTGGGCTGGGGCATGAATCCGAGGGCACGTTGGGACACCTTGATTTGTTACGACAAGGCAGACGTGAACGGGACTGAAGCGCGTGCCTTCGCCGGGAATTTCTTGTTTTCGACTGGTGCAAACGAAACTGCTGGTCGTTATACCGAGGGGCATTTCGATCTGCCGATGCGCGACTGTACCGTTGCGCTTGATGGTGAAGTCATTGTCGAGCAGGGTGTCTTGCAAGGTGAGTTAGCGTAAATTTTTCGTCAGCTCTCAGCAATCAGCTGTCAGCCCCGAGCAAGGAAACTCTTTCATGTCGTTTAATCTGACGCCGAAACAGAAAGAACTCATTGAACTGGTGGGAACCCTTGGCCGAGAAAAGTTTGTCCCCAGGGCCGAAAAATATGACCGTGAGGCGTCGTTTCCTTTTGAAAATTACGATGATCTCCGCACTCATAATCTGTTGGCACTGTGCATTCCAGAATCCTTTGGGGGTTTGGGAGCAGACTACCAAACCTATTGTCTGGTCGCTGCAGAATTGGCCCGCTACTGCGCGACCACCGCGCTGACCTTCAATATGCACTGTTGCACCATGCTGTGGATCGGCAGCATGACCGACGACTTAGGTCTCCCGAGCGACGTACAAGCGCTCCATGCCCACCGTCGCTCGGCGGTGTATCGTCGTGTGGTTCGGGACGGCGCATTGTATGCACAGCCGTTCTCTGAAGGGAACCAGGCTGCCTCTGGGAAGATGCCTTTTGCCACTACTGCGACCCGCCATGGAGAGGGATGGCTAGTCAACGGCAGAAAAATTTTCGCGTCCCTCTCCGGCGCTGCAGATTACTATAGCGTCGTGGTGACAGAAGAGAAGCCAAACGCGACGGCACGAGACACCTTGTTCCTGGCGATTCCGAAAGACGCGGATGGGTTCTCTATTGTTGGAGACTGGGACCCACTAGGGATGCGCGGCACAGTATCACGCACCCTGATCTTGCAGGACGTGTTTGTGCCGGACGAACTAATGCTACTGCCGCCAGGCGCGTATTTTCAATTAGCGGTCCGCTGGCCGTATATGTTTTTCACCTTGACCCCAACGTACCTCGGCCTCAGTCAGGCTATTTTTGACTTCACTGTGGCGTATCTGCGAGGAGAAGTCCCACCGATGCGCGAGAAGCGCCGCCGCTCTCCGCTGAAACAGGTGGCTGTGGCAGAACTCAAGATCATGCTGGAAAGTGCGCGCACGTTGTTTCACTCGGTGATTGCGGAAGCAGGGCCGGACCCGTCCAAAGAAGCACGCCTGCGTGCATATGCGGCTCAGTATACGATTATGGAAACGGCCAACCGGATGGCAGCGCTCGCGATCCGCACCTGTGGAGGGCAGAGCATTCTCCG
>CAZCWX010000193.1:0-3342 GCA_964502465.1 uncultured Enterobacteriaceae bacterium
CAATGCTCTGGCTCGGACTTCCGCTTCAACGCCCGCCCGTTTGGCTGCTTTTTGTAAATCTTGGAGTGTCCGTGCCCCTGGGTGGTCGAAAAAATCCTCAGCATAAAAGGCCGCCACTTGCAGCCACTTCTTTTCCCGCTCCCGTCGTTCACGCAAAGCAAGACGCAACTGGGAAGCAATTCCTGGCGACTGCTTGCGAGTTGCGGCGATACCCTGGTGAATCCACTGCTCCATTTCTTGCCAGTGCTTCGCCTCTCTGAGATAGTGAACCAAACGAACATAACTCTCGGTTTTCTCCGCTTCGCGTTCACACAGCGGAATGATTTCGTCCTTCCGTCCGGCATGTTCCAAGGCGCGAATAAGCAGGTTGCTGAGATGATCACGGCGGTATTTGGCGGCATACCCTTCACGCCGATTCTCGCTGGCGAATTTCTGCAGGCGAGTGTGAAGATAATCAGCGACGATGTGCCAATCCGCAGCCGAGTAAGAATGCTGCCAGAACTCTTCTTTTCCTTGACAGAGATCATATCCGTCACTGAGTTCTGCATTCATTGCCCACAACATTCGTTCGGCGGGAGCAAGCGAGCTTTGCGCCAGCGCGCGGAAGACGATGTTCATACATGCGGCGATCTCACCCGCGATTTCTCCCTCATCGTTGATCATTTCCACTTGCTGTGTCCCAGTTTTCAAGAGTTCTTGTCCCAGACTGAGCACTTCGTCCGCGTGCCCGGCTGCCAAGAGCGCTTCCAGGTGTGTTTGTATGCGAGCATAGTTGCCGCTACTGCCTCGGCCCCAGTCGTCTTCATCCCCCCAGACCGGCATTCTCGCAGAGGTTCCTTGTACCCAAGCGATGATGCTACCGCTTGCAGTACGCGCCAACCCGCGCACTCGGTGACTCCGCTGATAACTCTTCCCCCGCGAGACAATCGTGGAACCTGCCCAGGCTTCAACGTCGTCCCAGGTGAGGGCTGCGAAAGGGGTTGCTGGGAGCTTGGTGTTCATGGCGGATACCTCGCTCAGCATCTTGCAAAAGTTCAGTCCAACGTGCAACGGCTGGGAGGACAGACTGCTGCCTACTGGTCTGGAGGATAGGACAGAGAGTACAATAGCCCCTCGTATGGGAGGCGCCCGTATGCGGACTGCAACGAACATCACAATTACACCGACCAGAGCGGCTACGACTTAAAACACGGCGTCGACTATCAAAAGCAAATCTATCAGGCCGCATTGCGGAGACATGACAGGCCTTTTGATATTTATTGACTCGATCACCTTGGAGAGTCCGACGATTTCGAGGAAGCTCTTCCAGAGTATCAAGACGCCCTGCTGGAACTGTTCTTCCAGTCCCCCGAAGGACAGGCTCGTGTCCAGGCTGATCCAGGCATGGGATTCTGGGCTGACCAATTGATTGACTATGGATATACGTATCTGGGGGTCACGTTACCCCAGATGCAGCCACTGCATCTCCGTGAACTCCTGACTGAAGTCTTTCCACGGAAAATCACCCTTCACGCGCCGGAAGATGCGAATGACGCACTGCCGGAATTGATCGCGTTCTGGGAGTACCTACAACGCGAGTATAAACTTCCGGCAGCCAGGGATATGCTTTCCTCCCTGCGCGGTGTGAAACCGAAGCAGTTCAAACAAGGGTCGGCCCCCGCTTCGTAGCCACATTACAGTAGGACTTGGGTTCTCTTCCCCTGCTCCCTATTTCATGGATCCCCCTCTTTGATGAGCAGCGAAGGGCGTAGCGTCAATCAACGCGGAGCCAGGAGGCGCGGGCAACAGGAAAGCACAATCCCCTGTCTTTTCCTGTGCCCGCAGGTGGTGCTTGCCTTACGCTGGCTCGGTATGTCCCCAGACAAAAGCCAACGCGGTCGCGCCATGCTTGGTCGTCACGGTATGCACGCAGCCGTTCGGTCGATAGCTCATATTGCCGGTCGCGACCTCGCCGGATTCATCGGCGTTCGCGCCTTCAAGGAGAAAGATGAGTTCATCGCCGACGTGTCTATGGAGTGGTAATGACGCACCAGGCTCAAAACGCGCCAGCAACGCGCGACGTTTTGCCGCGGGATCTTCCCAGATACGTTTCTGTCGTACGCCGGGAAGCGCTTCAGTCCAGGCCAGATCCTTGAGCGTGAAGATTTGCGAAGGCGGAGCAGATCCGATCTCGCTGTGAGGTGCGATCTCCCCGGTGATCACGGCCAGCACGGTCGCTCCATGCGGACTGGTCACCGTATGCACGCAGCCGTCTGGTCGGTATCCCATATTGCCCGCCGTCACCGTGCCGAACTCATCGGTTAGTGTGCCTTCGATGACAAAGACGAGTTCATCGCCGATATGCCGATGGCGAGGTGGTGTTTGTCCCCCTGGTTCGATGCGAGCCATCACCGCGCGGCGTTTGGTGGCTTCGTCCATCCATAATTGTTTCATGCGAATTCCAGGCTGGATCTCTTGCCAAGGCACGGAACTCACGTCGATAATCCGAGAGTGCGTCTGTTCCTGTGTCGCCATATATCCCTCCTTACGCGACAGGATGTTTCCGCTCACTTTAGCCTTCTTGTTGTCGTCTTGAAACCCTCACGTCACAGCAGAACCTGAACAGGGGAGAGACGCACTAGCGCACAAGCGAGAACTTCACGTAGAATTTCGCTCCGAGCGTCTGACTTCTGGTAACAGGATCGCTCGCGGTCAATTAACCGATTGGCGAGAGGAGACTATCATGGCGGCAATCGAACTCTACGAAGCAATGCGAACCTTACGCGCGGTGCGGCGGCTCCGTCCTGACCCGATTCCGGACGACGTGCTCCGTCGCGTGTTGGAGGCAGCGACCTGGGCACCAACCGGCGGTAATCGCCAAGCCTGGCGAGTCATTGTGGTCAAAGACCCGGTGCGCAAACAACGCTTGGGGGAATTGTACAAAAAGGTCGCGACCCCGTTTATGCAATCGTACGCGGAGAGGTTCGCCACGCTCCCCGAGGACGAGCGAGTGAAAGCCGAGAAAATGCTGCGGTCCGGCCTCTACCTGGCTGAGCACTTTGGCGAGGCTCCGGTCCTGTGTCTCTTTTGTTTTCATCCCGACGGACTGGCGGTGACCGACGCCAAACTCGATCGCCTATCTGTCGTTGGTGGAGGGTCGATTTACCCGGCAGTGCAAAATCTGCTGCTCGCCTGTCGTGCTGAAGGACTGGGGTGTGTGCTGACGACATTGCTGTGTATGGCTGAGCCCGAGGTGCGGGAACTGCTGGCGATCCCCCAGCCATGGGGGACCGCGGCTGCGGTCCCGATCGGCTATCCCCAGCTACGCGGGCACGGTCCGATCTCACGACGCCCGGTCGAGGA
>CAZCWX010000194.1:0-15803 GCA_964502465.1 uncultured Enterobacteriaceae bacterium
CTTCCATTTAGGTACAGCACATATCTGGTTCGCCCGCGTCGTGCCCGTGCCATTCCGCACGAAGTTTGCGCATGCCTTCGAAGACTTGCAGCGCGTCGAGCGGCTGGTCCAGTTCATGACAGAACTCCTGGTACAGCCGCATCACGTTCGTCAAAATGCGTTCCGGCTCGCGCCAACGCACGTAGATGCCGAGTTTCAGGTCACGTGCAGCTTGCTCTGCGGTCATGCCGGCGTCGAAACGTTTCTTGGCCTCTCGGCGAATCAGGGCAAGGTAAGCACGCATCTCACGCAGTTCTTTTTTGCCGCCGATGGGGCCGTGACCAGGAACGATTGTCTCTACATCCATCTTGAGGATGCGATCAGCCACTTTGATCCAATTCCCCACATGGCCCTGGAATGCCAACGGCGTCACATAATAGAAGGCCAGGTCACCGGCAAACAGGAGCCTGTCTTTTGGCAGATAGACAAAGGCATCGCCGAAAGTATGGGCTGGTCCCAGGTGCCGCAGTTCGACTTCACGCCCAGCCTGGTGGAATACCAGACGGTCTGCAAACGTCACCTCGGGCACCGCGAGCTTGAGCTTGGAAAACTCTGCGGCAAAGCGTGGAATGCGTTTTTGGAAGAAGTCTACCGGCATACCGGTGCGCTCGATCTCTTCGCGACAGTAGGTGTGGCTGACGATTTCGGCATCGCGAAAAAGGAAGTTGCCGCCGCTGTGATCAATGTGATGATGGGTGTTCACCAACCGCGTGACCGGCTGCTTGGTGACTTTTTTGATGGCAGCAAGAAAGCGACGGGTCATCGACGGCACCATCAGGGCATCCACCGCCATCGCGCCTTCTTTGTCGAGCAGTAGCCCGGCGTTACTCACACCTAACTCACCAAAGGCTTGGATGTAGGCATAGACTTTGGGGGCGACTTCTTCGATGCCAGTCTTGAACCCTTCGGGGGTAATCCAGTTGTTGTTCATGGTTCACCTTGTGGACTAAGGTGGGGCGTGTCCACTATATATTTTCCCTGTCGCGTGACTTCCCCTCACCCTGGCCCTCTCCCACCAGGGGAGAGGGAACCTGTACCAATCTGGGTGCTGAAAGCTGACAGCTAATCGCATCTCATAGATTAAACAGTCGTGCTGCATTCTCGCCAAATATCTTCTTCTTCAACCCCTCAGACAAATCAGCACGCTCATTTAACAGCTTGACCGAATCCGGGCACAAGCAATCCCAGTGCGAATAATCAGAAGCGTAGACGAGTCGCTCTTCGCCGATCATCTGTGCCACAAACGGAATTGTCTTCTCCTCTGGCTCGACGGCAAAGAAACAGTTCTCACTTGTGATCCACTCTTCAGGGTCACGCTGCTGCCAGGGCATCTGTTGGGGTAGTAACTCGTAGTGCTCGTGCAGACGATCCATCAACCATGGCACCCACCCAACACCAGCCTCCATAAACGCAACTTTCAGTTTGGGATACCGCTCCAGAATGCCCCCAGAAACAAACGAGGCTGCTGCCAGCATAGAATCCAGGGGATAAAAGGCATGCTTGAACACGTAGCGGTCAAAGCGATCGATGCCAGCGGAATTGGTGGAAATAATATGTACGCAAATAGGCACGCCTAACCCTTGGGCCTCTTCCCAGATGGGGTCGAACTGCGGTTCATGCAAGAGCCGGCCACCAAAGTTCGTCAGCACCTGGACACCGACCATGCCCAGTTTTTCTACCGCCCGTCGCATCTCCGCACGGGCGGCATGGGGGTCTTGCATGGGAATTAAGGCAATGCCTTTCAGCCGATCCGGATAGGGCTTGCAATAGTCATCAAGCCAGTTGTTGTAGGCAACAGAGACCGCCTGCGCCAGCCCTGGGTCTTCGATACAGGAGGCTGCGCCTAAGCCCACAAACGTACCAAACAATACGGCAACGTCGATGCCTTCCAGATCCATATCCGGGATGCGTTTATGCGGATCTTGCATCCCTTCGCGGTCCCAGCCCCACATATGCTTCGGTTTACGGGGCTCAGGCCACAGCCCAAGTTGGCCGTAGAAATCGCGGCGGCTGGGCCATAATTTCCCTTCGACGATGAAGTGCTTGCGGCCGTCAGGGAAGCTGACCCAGCAGGGCGCATCGCCGCGATAGCGTTCAGGCACCAGTTCGGCCCAGTTCACCGCCTTTTCATCAACATGACCATCGGCATCGATGACTCGGCAATTTGGTCGCACGGTTTTTCCCTCCTTTTCTGTAGTGACGACTTTAGGACCTGGGCAAGAATAACTCGGTCAGGTCTTGTGGTGCGGGCCTCTGGCCTGCACTCCATCATGCAGGCGGGACGCCTGCACCACAATATGGGAGCGAGCAATTTACTTTTGTAACAGTTCCTTAGCCGTTCTTGCTACCAGACAAGCGACTCAAGTCGCCACTACCAATCGCGTTCTCACGACTGGGTATTTCCAAGCAGAAACGGTTCCGGCACCAGGGTGTGCTCAATGAACATTCCCTCCTTCCCGTCTGGCGATAGCTGAACAGGAACGGCCCAACGGAAGGATTGAATCACGCAGATCCCCTCTTCCCCATTTCGGCAATAGACAAAACTCACGACCGCTCGCACAGCCGTGGCATCAGCAGCAAGCGACAAGGGAATCTGCAGCGGGAATTGCCCATCCTTTACCACTGTGCGCTTACCGGTCCATGAGGCATGCCCATCCACCTCAATTTGATATTCCACTGGCGAGCCCGGATTGAGTTTATAGGGAGCAGGCATCACCACGTTCACGGTCAGCCGGTTGTCACCAGGACGCAGTGTCTGACTTGGCAGCGTCACTTCTGCCAAATTCGGCCACAGCTCGGCGCGCGCGGTACTCACCCCATTGGTGAGACCGGTGATTTGCAGGGTCGTGACCTGCTTCGTGTGGAGGTCTGCCACCCGGATAGCATGGTTATTGGTGTCCGCGATATAGAGTTTCCCATCAGCGATGCTGAGTCCGCCAGGCTCGTAAAACTGGGCATTTTCCCCATCACGCCACCCCGGCTTGCCAGTACCGAGAAAGGTCACCGAGGTCTGTAGCGTCGGGCCAATCTCTTTAATTTTGTGGTTGTAGGTATCAGCTACATACAACACGCCTTTATAATAGGTGACGCCCAGGGGGTGCTGCAGCCGCACGAGCTCCCCCTGGCCATCAATATCACCAAACTCGAAGAGATCGCGTCCGACCACGGTTACGATGTGCCCCTTGGGATTGAGGCTCACAGAACGGATCGAACTGATCTCGGAGTCCGCGACGTAGAGGGTTGTCCCGTCAGAAGTGATGCCGCTCGGCTGGGCCAGGGCAGCTTCCATCAAGGGACCATCGATGCGCGCTTCCTGGCCGGAACCGGCATACGGCCCAATTTCTTCATGCTGCAGATTCATCGCCCAAATCTGATGCGGTCCTGCCATGGCGATATACAGAATCCCTTTTTCTAGGACCACATCCCATGGTGAACTCAGCACCACGGCTCGTGCCGGGCCACGTTGATAGCGCCCTAAGGCTTGTCCACCAGTACCAGCAATCGTCGTCACCGTCCGTGCCGCAAGATCGAGCCGCCGAATCAGATGATTTTCGGTGTCTGCGACATAGAGGACATTGCCGTCCAACGCCATGCCTTGCGGATGATTGAACGTTGCGCTGTCAAAGGAACCATCGGCAGCACCGATTTCCCCTGCACCAGCTACATCCAGGACTTTGCCGGTCTTCGAGGTCAGCACGATACGATTGTGGTTAGAATCGGCAATAAAGAGGCGATCTCGCTCTGGATCGGCCAACACTTTTCCCGGAAAAGACAACACTGGCGCAGCAAAACGCGCTTTTTCTAGGGTGAGTGGTACAGGTTCTTCATTCAGCGTCCCACGTGCACGGTAGTCAATGACCAGCTCACCGATGACGCGATCAAGGACATCATAATGCCCCTCTCCGGAGATGCCACCAACGATATATCCCTGGGGATCAATGAGGACGAGCGTCGGCCACGCGCGCACGCCATAGCGTCGCCAGATGCGAAACTCGCCATCATTCACCACCGGGTGTTCGATCTCATAGCGCAAAATCGCCTGGCGAATATTGTCAGATTCCCTTTCGTTGGGAAACTTGGCCGAGTGGACACCAATCACCACCAGTTGGTTCGCGTACTTCGCTTCGAGTTTCTTTAAATCGGGGATGACATGCATACAATTGATGCAGCAATAGGTCCAGAAGTCGAGCAGGACAACTTTCCCCGTGAGGCCAGCCAGGGTGAGCGGGTGCTCGGTATTGAGCCAGGCAATCCCTCCTTCGAGTTCTGGAGCACGGACCGGTTCACTTGCCATGGTATCTCCTTTCTGTGGAGCCTGCGCTTGCAATACGGCAGCGTGCCATAGACCGCTGCGCCAAAGAAACCCGAGACCGGCCACCAAGATGATCAACGCCGGGAGCAGTTGTATTGCCACACGCCGCCACTCGGCACGTTGCGGAGGGGTGGCAGTCCGTGTTTCAGCGACCATGCGGAGGTGTCCTTAGCCGCGCAAATCCACACCAGCCAGAAATGCCAGCAACGTGTGGGCAAACAACTCGGGTTTCTCCATTGGGATGACATGGCCGCAATCAGGAATCATCAAGAGCCGCGAGCGTGGAATATTGTGACTCATCCGTACCGACCCGCCAGGCGGGGTCAGAGCATCGTTCAACCCTTGGAGGATCAATGTTGGCACCTGAACCTGGGTGAGCTCAGTAGTCCAGTTATACGCACCAATCGCCCGAGCGGCAGCAGCATAGGCCTGCGGATCATTCGCTGCCGTCCGTGCTGCCATTTCTTGCACTACTTCAGGATGTGCCTGCACGAAACTTGGAGCGAAGATCCGTTCTGCGAAACTCGTTCCGGACGGAAACCCTCGTTGCTCTATTGCAGCAGCCATTTTCTCCCATGCCGCGTGAGCCTGCTCACCAACCTCACTTGACGTGCTGATCAGGGTCAGCGACCGGACCAATTCTGGATAGTCGAGGGCAAACCGCTGGGCAATCGCGCCTCCCATGGAGATGCCCACAATGTGGGCAGCAGGCAAGTGCAGCGCACGCAGCAAGCCTGCTAAGTCGGAGGCAAACAGTTGTGGAGAATACGGTCCTGGCGGTTTATCCGTACTGCCAAATCCGCGCACGTCGGCGCAGAGCACACGATGATAACGTGAGAACGTTGGGACAAAAGATTCCCAGTCGCCGAGACTCCCGCCAAGACCGTGAAGAAGGACAAGGTCTGTCCCTTGGCCTTCTTGGGCATAGTGACAACGGAGACCATCAATAGTGGTGATAAACATCTCTCCCTCCAGCGGGAGAGACTATCGGATTCTCAGTCTCCCAACAAGGCGAGACCAGCAAGTGAACGACGCGCTGAGATTTTGTGCCGGTCGGCATCTCGTTCCCTGCCTGCTGTCGTGAAAATTCGCGGGACTTTAGGGTACCAGGAGAAAGGAGGGGACGAGCAAAAGGAAAAGGAGGAAAACCCCTTTGCCCGTCAGCAGGAACCATGGTTAGCAGCTTCGCCTACTGGACAATACGTTGAGATTTCTTCTCGTGCTGCGCCGTGACCGTGGCTGGGCTGTGCGTACTCTTCCACGCCAGTAAGGCATGGCGGATCGATTCAGTCTGTATCCCAAAAGTCTCACACAGGTTAGAGAAAGAAAACGGCCAGGCGCTATCTTCGGCCAATACCCATTTTTCTTCTTCGAGAAATTCTTCTGAGTCGTGGTATCGGGAATCAGCAGCGAATTTCCAATACTGCTTTATCCCATCGGCAAACACTGCCCACTTGAGTGAAAGTTCTCCCGCCACAGGACCAAGCAACAAGCGGTCAGAAAAGAACTGATCTGGGAATAATAAATCTGGTAGATGTAGAGTCATAGAGCACCTCTTTGCTAAACAATCCCTCTTCCGCATAGTTCCATGGTGCTTTCAGCCTACTTTTGTCTAGCAAAAGATCGGCCAGGTGCGAACGCTAGCGCTTCTTGTTAAAAATATGAATATTTAACGCCTACTTATATACGCTCTGCTGGTCACAAGCAAACGGCGAACGCAGAAAAATGTGTAGAAATAAAACGTCAGAATAGTGACATAAGTGGCAAAAAATGGCCACCTCGAAGCTGCTACAGTTAAGGGGTTGCTTTCACATAGACAAGTCATTAGCTTTGGAAAATCTTTGCCCCAGGGGAGAGCAGTGAACGCTTCTATCAGGCTCATTGAGCAAGTGATTCCCTCGACCGTCAGTATCCACGTGACCGTCCCTCAGCAGCATCCCTCTGCGCTGGTCCTTGGCACCGAACGCATGGGTTCAGGCGCGGTCATCGACGCAACCGGACATATTCTCACGGTTAACTATATTGTCATTGGTGCCTCCACCGTGCAGGTCAGTCTTCTCGACAATAGCCAACATGACGCTGAAGTCGTTGCACAAGATTTTGCGAGCGGCATTGCGGTGCTCAAAGTCCCTGTTGCCGGCCTCCCTGCCCTTCCATCCCACCCTTCTACTAGTCTCCAGCTTGGCGATGAGGTGTTTCTCGTTGCGAGTTCAGAAGAAGGAAACGGACGGCGGATCAATGGTGGCGGCGTGACCTCTACTGCCCCATTCGACGCATACTGGGAGTATTGTTTAGATCGTGCATTGCTCTGTACGGCAATGAATCCAGGGCTGGGGGGCGGACCGATGATCGACATGCAAGGCCGCATGGTCGGCGTCGTGTCGTTGAACCTGAATGAAGTCGGGAGATTTTCCCTTGCCATTCCGGTCGAGCACTTCTTGGAGTACCGCGATGAACTGTTACGCTATGGTCGGCGAGTCAGCCGTCAGTCTCGCGCGTGGATCGGGATGTACTCATACACACTCCGCGATCACCTTGTCATCGCCGGCCTCCTACCGGGTGGCCCAGGTGATACTGCCGGCCTCAAGGCCGGGGATGTTGTGCTTGCGATCGATGATTATAAAGTAGCTGATCGCCGTAAGTTCTACGAGCAACTCTGGAAACGGCGGGCGGGGGAAACCATTCTGTTCCGCATATTCCGCAGCAATGCTGTCCACACCATCGCGGTGCTCTCCGGCAATGTCGAAGAATTCTTTGGTTAGGTTGCTCTCGCATCCGGGGAAAAGGGGACTTTTCCATCTCCACCAACGCCGTACCTGCCACAGGGCCCGCGTGCACTGTTTCCCACCAGAGGTTTGTTACAATAGGCGAGGAGGACAGTGTTATGAAAGCACGCATGCAGCTCGGTGATTATCTGGTTGCGTATCTGCGCAAAATCGGTGTGGCCCATCTTTTCGGCATTCCCGGAGATCTCGTGATTCAGTTATTCATGAAGTTCGGAAAACTACGCGGCATGGAGGTGTTGACCTTTTCCCACGAGCCAGGTGCAGGATTTGCGGTTGACGGCTACGCTCGGGCGACAGGGAAGATCGGGGTGCTGTGCGTCACCTATGGCGCGGGCGGGCATAATGTCGTCAACCCAGTCGCTGGGTCTTTTTCGGAGCGCGTCCCAATCCTCGTGATCAGTGGTGGTCCGGGTGAAGAAAAGCGCAAGCTCGGGGTACTGATTCATCACCAAGCCAAGGAAATCGAGTCGCAATTTCATATTTTTCAAGAAATTACCTGTGCCGCCAAAATTATTGCTGACCCCCGGACTGCCGCCACGGATATTGACGAAGTCGTGCGGGCAATCTGGCTGCACCAACAGCCCGGGTATATTGAAATTCACCAGGACATGGTTGACTGCGAGATCGAGGTTCCACGAGAGATCCTGGAATGGGATGGCAACCTCTCCTATGCCCGTTCTGACCCGCGGAAAGTGGAAGAGGCCGCACGCGAAACCACCGAGCGTTTCAACCGTGCGCGCAAGCCAGCCGCAATCATCGGTATCGAAACTTTTCGCTACAAGCTGACCCAGGAGATTGTTGAACTCGTCGAAAAGATGGGCGTGCCATGCATGAGCACAGTGCTTGCCAAAGGGGCCTTTCCCATGGATCACCCGCAATATATGGGGGTCAACATTGGTCCGATCTCTCCTCCCGCCATCCGAGAACGGATAGACGAGGCCGACTTAGTGCTCAATTTTGGCACGTTACTAACGGATATGAACCTGGGTTCTCGGCTCCCCAATCTCCCTCCGGAAAAATCAATTTGGGCAGTGCAGAATACCGTCAATATTAGCTATCACACCTACACCAATGTCACATTGCGTGACTACGTCAAGACACTCCTCAAGGCACCACTCAAGCAGCATCACGAAAAAGTCGAGTACTGTGATAACTTAAGCCCACAGCCGCCAGAGGACAATCGGCAAATCCAAGTTGCGGATATGTTGTGGGAGGTGAACAAGTTCCTGCATGCGCACAAAGGCTATATGGTCGTGGCTGAGTCCGGTGATATGTTATTTGCCGGCCTCGACATCAAGGTGAGTCACCGTGGGACGTATCTCGCACAAGGCTATTATGCGTCGATGGGGTTCGGCGTACCCGGTGCGTTGGGCGCGCAAATCGGCACCAGTCAGCGCCCCATCGTGCTGTGTGGGGACGGTGCCTTCCAGATGACTGGACCAGAAATCAGCCATGCCCCACGCTATAAACTGAACCCGATTGTCTTAGTCATGAACAACGGTGGGTGGGGGATCTTCAGGCCGGTTACCGAACGCCAAGATCTCTTGACACTACCATCCTGGCCGTACGCTCGGCTCGCTGAAGCGTGGGGAGGAAAAGGAGTACGTGTGACCACGGTGGCAGAGCTACGGACAGCACTCGTCGAGGCAGACAGGACACCATCGTTTGTCATCATCGAAGTGATGGTTGATCCGCATGACCTCTCGCCGGTAACCATCAAGTACATTAAAGAATCAGTAGGAAAACAGTAAGGAGGAAGCAGCGTGAAGATTGCAATTTTGGGAGGGACCGGAGAACAAGGACCAGGGCTAGCTCTCCGATGGGCCAAAGCCGGAGAAGCCGTGATTATCGGCTCACGTCAGAAAGAGAAAGGCGAGAAGGTCGCAGCCGAACTCAACCAAGAGCTTGGCCAAGAGATCTTGCGAGGGACCGACAATGGCAGTGCAGCCGCTGCGGCTGACGTTGCCGTCCTGACAGTTCCGTATTCCGCGCATGTCAGCACGTTGGAAACGGTGAAAGAGCACTTGAAAGGCAAAATCTTCATTGATGTATCGGTTCCTCTCGACCCGGAAAATCCGCGGCGGGTGATCATGCCAGCAGCCGGCTCAGCGAGCGAAGAAGCCCAACAGGTTCTGGGCCCTGAGGTCAAAGTCGTTGGTGCGCTCCAGAATATTTCAGCGCACTTACTGCGCGACCTCAACGCCACGATCGACTGCGACGTGTTAGTGTGTGGAGGCGATAAAAACGCCCGCGCAACGGTGATGCAACTCATTGAAAAACTAGGCATTCGCGCGATCGATGCTGGGCCGCTCGAGGTGGCCCGGCTGGTCGAACCCATTACTGCGCTGCTTATTCGCCTCAATATTCGCAACAAAATCCATTCTGCCGGCATTCGCATTACCGGCCTGCCGAATTAGTCAGATTCTTTCTCACTGAACTGGCACAGGCACAAAGGCCCTGCCAGGATTGCCTAGCAGGGCCACGTGTCATAACCACGAGAGAGGGGGTATACCCCCCTCCAATGCTCTTACTTTCCAAAGATTGGATTGAAGGCGACTTACATCATGCCACCCATGCCACCCATGCCACCCATACCGCCTGGAGGCATTGGCGGCATCGCTGATTTGTCTTCAGGTTTCTCGGCGACCGTTGCCTCGGTGGTTAACATCAGACCCGCCACCGACGCCGCGTTCTGCAGTGCGATGCGCACTACCTTGGTCGGATCCACAATACCTGCCTTGATCAAATCCTCGAACTCACCGGTTGCCGCATTGAGGCCGTAGGATCCCTTGTTGTTGCGGATCTTGTCCAAAACGATCGAGCCTTCTTCCCCAGCGTTAGAGGCAATCCAGCGACAGGGTTCTTGGAGCGCCTTTCTTATGATATTGACGCCAACCTGCTCTTCTTCGCTTGCCTCAACTTTACTGAGTCCACTTAACGCACGGATGAGTGCAACGCCACCGCCCGGCACGATCCCTTCTTCCACTGCTGCCCGCGTCGCATGCAGGGCATCTTCCACCCGCGCCTTTTTCTCTTTCATTTCAATCTCTGTGGCCGCGCCGACCTTGATCACCGCCACGCCACCGATCATCTTCGCGAGGCGCTCCTGCAGCTTTTCACGGTCGTAGTCAGAGGTCGTCTCTTCGATTTGCGCACGGACCTGCTTAATGCGGCCCTCAATGTCAGCCTTCTTGCCAGCACCATCGACGATCGTGGTGTTGTCTTTATCGACAACGATGCGTTTGGCTCGTCCCAGATCATTCAGCGTCAGACTCTCCAACTTCACACCCAACTCTTCGGCGATTACGCGGCCGCCAGTCAGGATAGCGAGGTCTTCCAGCATAGCCTTGCGGCGGTCACCAAAACCCGGCGCCTTCACGGCAACGCACTGGAGTGTTCCACGGATTTTGTTCACGACGAGCGTCGCTAGTGCCTCACCCTCAACGTCTTCCGCAATGATGAGCAATGGCCGGCTACTCTTCGCCACCTGTTCCAGGACAGGCAGGAGGTCTTTCATACCCGAGATCTTCTTCTCGTGAATGAGGAGATAGACGTCCTCGTATACACATTCCATGCGGTCGGGATCAGTGACGAAATATGGAGAGAGGTAGCCACGGTCAAACTGCATGCCTTCAACGACTTCAAGTGTGGTCTCGAGGCCCTTTGCCTCTTCCACGGTGATCACGCCTTCTTTTCCCACCTTGTTCATCGCCTCGGCAATGATCTCACCGATAGTAGAGTCATTGTTGGCCGAAATCGTGCCAACCTGGGCAATCTCTTTTTGGTCTCGGGTGGGCTTGGACAGGTTTTTCAGCTCAGCAACTACCGACCCTACCGCTTTGTCGATACCGCGCTTGATGCTCATGGGATCGTGCCCAGCGGCGACCATCTTAACGCCTTCAGCGTAAATCGCCCGGGCCAGAACCGTCGCAGTGGTTGTGCCGTCACCAGCAATATCCGAGGTCTTGCTCGCGACTTCTTTCACTATCTGCGCGCCCATGTTTTCGAACCTGTCTTCCAGTTCGATCTCCTTCGCTACGGTCACCCCATCCTTGGTGACCACTGGTGCACCAAATGATTTCTCGATCACAACGTTCCGACCTTTCGGTCCTAGGGTTACGGTCACCGCATCGGCCAGAACATTCACACCCCTGAGGATCTTGTCTCGCGCGTCCTGACCGAATTTCACTGTTTTCGCTGCCATAATTGCTCTCCTCCTTGCACGTATCCGCTTAGCCCTCGATCACGCCGAGGATGTCATCTTCGCGCATGATTAAATGTTCCTCGCCATCGATTTTGATCTCGGTGCCCGCATACTTGCCGAACAACACCCGATCGCCCGCCTTCACATCCAAGGGGGTTACCTTACCATCCTCACTGATCTTGCCTTTGCCGACCGCGGTGACTTTTCCCTCTTGCGGCTTTTCTTTGGCAGTATCCGGGATAATAATCCCACCTTTTGTTTTCTCCTCTTCAGCGATCCGCTTCACGATGATGCGGTCCTGTAACGGCCTAATCTTCATGCCTCTCTCCTTTCTCCTATAAATCTTTTATTTTTCAGAATTTTAGTGAGGTGATAGGCGCTAGCGTCCACCGCCCCATTGAAGATGAGGGGCAACTTAATCATTCTCAAATATTTGTCAAGAGAAAAATTTTAGAATCGCTGCTTCCGCAGCTCTTCTTCGAAGTAGCGCCGGTAGAGCACATCCCACTCGGTACTGCCCGGCACAACCCGTCGGGAAAGAGAGGTAATCTTCTTCCGGACGAACTCGTCAATTCTGTTATCACGCTGAAAATGTTCTGCCAAGACTCGCTTACACTCGGTCAGGGCAGTACGCTCGCTGACAACCTCTCCTTCATCTGCGATGGCCCGTAAAACGAGGCGGGCAAGAGCTGCAATACGGTTGTCAGACATGCGGCTCACAGAACGAACCTCCGTTCTTCAGCCAGCCGCTGCTTGATGAGTTGTACCACCTTGTGCCGATCCAGACCTTTTGCGGTCCGCAAGTGCTCGTCAGCAAGACGCTCCGCTTCCTTCCCTAATGCCCCCTCTTGATGAAAATTCTCTAACAACGCGGCGGTGATTTTGTCGCTGACACGCTTTTTGTCGGTACGGAATCGCACTATATCCTTCTCGGTCAGTGCTGTGATCATAGCGTCGGCCACGTGTCGGCAGAGTGCTTCTGAGTACTGCATAGGTTTTTTAACATAACTGGCCGCCGTAAGGCTTGGCAACCCCGCCTTGACAAAAAAAACGGGGTTTGTCATGGGATGGCAATGGCAGCAGGCACAAAAAAGTCTGTCGAGGGGCCCCTGGCACCCTCCGATCCCCCTTTAGATTATTGGAAACACATCCTGGAGAGCTTAGAGGAAGGCATCGCCGTCCTTGATCAGGAAGGACAGATTACCTTTTTCAATCCTTCAGCTGAACAGTTGACCGGGCTATCGTACTCACAAGTCCGGCGTCGGCCTTATACTCAGGTATTTTGTGCAAATCTGTGGATCGTCGAAGTCATACAGCGAACCCTGGTTTCTGGACACAGCCGCACGGCAGGAGAAGGAGAACTCCAGCACCGCTCCCAGCGCCCGATTCCCGTTCGCCTGACGTGTTCGCCAATTTTTAATGGGGACCCCACCCCTACCGGCCTGATTCTTGTCCTCCACGACCTGAGCCATCAAAAAGAACTGGCTGAAGAGGTTCAACAAGAAGATCGCTTCACTGATCTCGGTGTCGTGGCGGCGGGGCTAGCACACGAGATCAAAAACCCGCTCGCAGGGATCCGCGGGGCCGCCCAACTGCTGCAAGGAAGACTTAGTAGTGACCGCTCAGCCGTGGAATATACCACGGTCATGATTCGTGAGATTGATCGGCTGAGCCGCTTGCTTGAACACCTATTGCAGCTTTCCGCCAGCTCCCCATTAGAACCGCAGCGGGTGAACGTCCACAAGATTTTGACCGACGTGTTGCTGCTTGAACGAGCAACCATAACCAATGGGGTGCAGATTCGCACGCATTTTGATCCGAGCCTCCCTGAGATTCTTGGCGATGAAGCTCAGCTGGCACAGGTCTTCAGAAATCTCGTGAAGAATAGTTTACAAGCATTAGCAGGCCAGCGTGGCGGCGTACTCAGTATTACCACCCGCATGGCAACAGATTTCCACATCCTCCGCTCACCTTTCCCCAGGGCCTTCCTCATGGAATGCGGCGGCGTACCCCTTACAAAAAATGCTTCCCAACTCAGTGCACCCCCTCCCGAGCGAAAAAGTAATCGCTCTCCGGCACGGCGCGGCCGCTTTCTCTCCATTGATTTTGCCGATAATGGACCTGGCATTCCTCCCGATCTTCTCCCTCACCTATTCACGCCTTTCTTTACCACCAAGAGTCAAGGGACTGGGCTCGGCCTCGCAGTCAGTCAGCGGATTATAGCCCAGCACGGTGGCAAAATCCGGGTCGAAAGCACGCCAGGACAGGGCACCCTTTTTCACGTACATCTGCCAGTCACCCCCCTGTAACCATGATCCAGGGCACTATTCTCGTTGCTGACGACGAAGAACTCATTCGCCGGGTTCTTGCCGATGCCTTAGCAGAACTCGGTTACACGGTAGAGACCGTTGAGACCGGGGAACAGGCCTGGACCCGTCTGCAGCAACAAAACTTTGATGTCGCTTTTGTCGATATTCGTATGCCTGAACTGAATGGGCTAGAATTGCTGGTACGGGCTCAAACAGCAAAGCTTCCGACACCAATCATCACGATGACGGGTCAGACAACCCTGGCGAACGCCATTGAGGCAATGAAGCGGGGAGCGTTCGATTATTTAACCAAACCCTTTGATCTGAACGAAGTGAAAGCCCTGGCGGTGCGAGCGCTAGAAACTCGGCGCTTGACCGCTGATGCGCAACAACCTCTGTTATCCGTCCCTGGTCGTAACGAGCAAATTATTGGCCACAGCACAGCTATGCAGCAGGTCTACAAAATCATCGGGCGGGTGGTGAAGAGTGACGCCACGGTCCTCCTGCAAGGAGAGAGCGGCACAGGGAAAGAGCTGGTTGCCAAGGTCATTCACCACTATTCCGCACGCTGGCGGTCCCCATTTGTTGGCATCAATTGTTCAGCAATTCCACTCGACTTGCTGGAGAGTGAACTCTTTGGTCATGAACGAGGAGCTTTCACTGGAGCAGTCGAGCGGCGCATTGGGAAGTTTGAGCAGGCTACTGGCGGGACCTTGTTTCTCGACGAGGTTGCGGACATGCCGCTCCCGCTCCAGGCCAAGCTCCTGCGCGTCTTGCAAGAACGCGAATTCACCCGTGTTGGTGGTCGGGAAACCCTCAAAGCCGACGTTCGCATTATCGCCGCAACCAACCAGGATTTGACCGTGGCCACAAAAGAACGGCGCTTTCGCGAAGACCTGTACTTCCGTCTTCGTGTCGTGCCGATCACGCTCCCACCGCTCCGCCAGCGGCGCGAGGACATTGCCGAACTGGTCGCCTATTTTCTCGACAAGATTAACCGCGAGATGAGCACTGCGGTTGCGGGCATCACGCCTGAAGTTCTGACCCTCCTGCTTCATCATCCCTGGCCAGGTAACGTGCGTGAACTGGAAAACACCTTATTGCACGCGGCTGTGCTCGCACCAGGACGGATGCTCACCGCTGCGGATTTGTCACTCCCCTCAAAAGAACCGCCGTTGCCAGAGGATTTTACCGATCTCTCACTCGAAGAGGTGGTGCGCCGCAAACTCAAAGCGTATTTTCAGCAGACTGTCCTGCTCGAACCGTGCGACCTGCACGCCATGGTTGTTGGACAAGTTGAGAAGCCGTTGATCGAACTCACTTTGGAATACACTGGTGGGAACCAGCTCAAAGCAGCCGAATTACTTGGCATTAATCGGAACACTCTGCGCAAAAAAATCACAGATCTGAAAATTGCGATGAAGAAATAATCAGCGTTGCCTCACCATCAGATGAGGATTGGGTTTCGCACCTTCATCTCGGCGACAGGGCAAAAACAGCGCATGAAGGGCATCACCCCCTCATGCGCGTTTTCCGCTCTCCATCGTTTACCACTTCGGCCCCCACCAGCGCTAACGCCACCACCCACGCTCCTGTTCAGTACCATCTGTTGCCGCTTTGAGATCGCTCGCCTGCCCTTCGCTCGTCAATAGGTCGCCCCAGTTGACCCGTGTTCGCATCTCCCGCTTGGTCTCCTCGGACACGAAATCTTTTCCCCCACCGATCTCCCACCCTCCCCCGAATGCTTTATACAGAGCGATGACACTGAACGCGAGCGTCCCCCGGGTAGCGATCAAAAGATCGTCTTCGCGGGTTTTTGCCTGTTCCGAGTTGAGCACCCGTGTGTAATCTGCACCACCTGACTCATACTGAATGTTGGCGATTTCAACCGCACGAGCAGCAGCCCGGACACTTTCGGAGAGAATCCTCACCTGTTCTTGCCCACGCAAGTATACGACGAGGGCATCCTCAACCTCTTGTTGAGCCCGGAGCACCGTGTTGTCGTAGTCGAATACGAGCTGCTGAAAGCGCGCATCCTGAACCCGGACAGTGTTCATCAGGCGACCATAATTAAGAATGGCCCAACTGACGCGAGGTCCAGCAATCGTCTCAAAGGCACCTCCCGCGAAGAGCTGAGGAAACTCTTCAGCATT
>CAZCWX010000195.1:0-7822 GCA_964502465.1 uncultured Enterobacteriaceae bacterium
GGCAATCCACACCCACTGCCGGTTCGCCTGCTTGCCCACAAAGCTCCAGAGCTCGTCCAGCTCGGCCTCCAGCCGCTGCAGGATCACCGCCGGGGTGCCGTCTGCTGGCTTGACATAGAGATCTTCGGGGGCCGCCTGGAACCGCGCGCTCATAAACTGCAAGAGCCACTGAAGCCCGACACCCACCGCGCGGCAGATCCCACGTAGCGAGATTCTCTCCAGTAGGAGGCGTTCAACCCGCTCGCGTTGCTCCTCGGTGATCACAGAATTTTCTGGAGTAAGAACAAAGGCCCGGCCACAGTGCTTACCGCGGTGGTTTTGTTTCCCGGTATGGATATGGCTATTTCTTTTATACCATGTCGATCCACATTGTGGACACGCTTCTCTCCTGATCATTGTGCTTCCTCTAGCCTCCCCGCTCTCGGTGTTGGTTCTGGCCAAGAATAGCACGGATCTGATGAGAGCATTACTTGAATAGCACTACCAAGTGTTTGGCGATCGGGGCTATATTTCTCAGGCCCTCTTTGCCGATCTCTTTCCGCGGGGCAGCTCTGCGAGCCAGCTGCTCACTCGAACAAAGGTGATGGCAGTCGCAGTCAGAATATGTGGGAGAGGCGTTTTGACCCGCCCGATGTACCGCGCCCGTCGTAGCCCGAAGGCCCGCACCGCCTGTGACAGAGTACCCTCGACCCCGGCTCATCTGGCGTACTCGGTTGCGTAGGCGTCCATAGTCTGCCGCTCCCGTGCATGCTGGAGCGCCTGAAAGTGTTCCCGTGGGCGGATCGTCAGCATACGCCGGGCAGCGGTTGACCGAGTACACTCTTCCCGATGCGGACAGGGCCGACACTCACTGGTCGCGAATTTCATGCTGATCAGCTGATTTCCATAACGATCGCTGATGGGGCGCCAGGTGCGACTGCAATGGCCCCCCGGACACATGACCTGCTGCCGCTCCCAGTCAATGGTGAAGTTGGGGGTGTCGAAGCCCTTGCTGGCCCGCGCTTGCCATTGGGGATCCACACGGGGAGGACCGTACAACTCGACCCGCCCTTCGTGCTCTGTGGCAACGAGCTGCTCGGACTCGATATAACCGCTGTCGACCACGTGCACCGTGGGCAAGAGATCCTTGGCGTTCAGAGCCTGATGCACCGTGAGTACCACTTCATGATCCAAGGGGGGAGCCGGCGTCGTTTCGACATGGGGAATGAGGTGGGGGCTGTCCTCCTCACAGCTTTCCGTCAGGTGGACCGTGTCGCCAACCCACGACGTGCTGCGTCTTTTGGCAGAGCGGGCCTCCGTATCGTAGGGAGAGGTGATGAAGAGCTGCGCGGAGGAATGCCCTCGTGTTCCGCCGTCCGCCAGCGCAACGTGTGCGGAGCGACATAATCGTGTTGCACCCACACCCTCCGGCTGGTCTGGACGGCTGGAACTTCGCGTAACCAGGGCAGCGCGTCAACTGCATCGATCGCCTCTAGGAGGGCGTGCCCGTCCGCCCCAATGGTGAGGGCGAAGGAACTCAGGCCCGCATTCCCCATAACTTGATATGCACCCCGTACGTCCTTTCTGTTGACAAGAGTGCACGACTTGGTGTATAGCGCGGGTAACTTCCAGGTTGTTCCTTTCCCGCTGCTGCCCTTCCCTTTCTATAATAAGGAGGTAGAGATGCGACAAGCATCCACTGATTTCCCATTACGCTGCTTCTAAGGCCGCGCTGGAACATCTCACCCGTTGTTCGGCTTTGGAGCTCGCTCCCTATCGGATTCGAGTCAATGCGGTTGCTCCTGGGCCGACGGAAACTGGAATTTTAGAGCGCTCTGGTCTAGCCGCTTCAATCGTTGCACACATCAAAGAAGAGGAGACCGAGCGCGTGCCACTGGGAAGACGAGGGACTCCGGAGGAAGTAGCGGCCTGGATTGTGGACTTGGCAGCCCCCACAGCGAGCTGGATGACCGGTCAGGTTATAGCGGTCGATGGGGGCCTGAGTATTGCGTAGATAACCCGTGTCACAAATCGGTCCACTGCCCGGTCATGGCTCGTACATCGACCCGAATCGGCACCGTGTGTGCCTCGGGCAAAGAACGAAAGGTCAATTATGCTGAGGAAGAAAATAATAATGGTGGGTCTGCTATCTCTCATTGCCGGCCCGCTGATGGCTCAGGAGGCCAAGGTCACGTCGCTCATGTCCGAGGAGCTGAGAGAATTTTCTGGGAAGGAAGGTTTGATGATAACAGCGGAGTATGCGCCCGGCGGGTCAGACTCTGTCCATCGACACGATGCACACGCGTTTGTTTACGTGCTGGAAGGCTCCATCGTGATGCAGGTGCAGGGCGGAGAAGAAGTCACGCTGACACCAGGGCAGACCTTTTATGAAGGCCCCAACGATGTCCATGTCGTCAGCCGGAACGCAAGCAGCACCAAGCCAGCCAAATTCCTGGTTTTCTTTGTTAAGGACAAGGGCGCTCCGGTGCTACTGCCAGTGAAGTGACTCGTGGAGTGTCTTTCCCGCTTGCTCCCATTAGCGGCGACGGAGCGCTGGAAACACGCACGATAGACAAATTTTTATTGTTCAACAACCGGCAACTCAACAATTGAGGAGGAGAACAATGTCGACAATCACGACCAGTGACGGCGCAGAAATCTATCGGTCGTGAAAGGGGATGCGGCGGGACCGCAGGTTCTCAAGAGTCGACTTCACAAATTCACCGATGAAGAAAATCGGAGTGAGCAGTGCACTTGATACTCGTCCGCATTGCGGGCGGCTAAAGACAGGGGTCACGTATGAAAATTGTGGTTATAGGTGGCAGCGGGTTAATTGGGACGAAACTCGTGAACACGCTTCGTGACAGTGGTCACGAAGCGCTGGCGGCGTCACCCACCTCGGGCGTCAACACGCTCAGCGGCGTCGGCCTCTCCAAGGCGCTGGAGGGCGCCGCTGTTGTCGTCGATGTCACGAACTCGCCTTCCTTTGAGGCCGCAGCGGTCTTGAACTTCTTTGAAACCTCCACACGAAACCTCCTTCGCGTCGAAGCGGACGCCGGCGTCGGACATCACGTCGCGCTTTCGGTCGTGGGTGCCGACCGCCTGCCCGACAGTGGCTACATGCGTGCGAAAGTCGCCCAGGAGGTGCTGATTCGGTCCGCCACGGTGCCCTACACCATCGTTCGTGCCACGCAGTTCTTCGAGTTTCTGGGCGCCATTGCCGGAGCGAGCACCGACGGCGGCACGGTCCGCCTGCCGCCTGCCCGGATGCAGCCAATCGCAGCCGACGATGTGGCCGCTGCACTGGCCGCCGTGGCCGTAGGGACGCCGGTGAACGGCATTGTCGAGTTGGCCGGCCCTGAACCGCTACCCATGGATGAACTCATCCGACGCTTCTTGAGCGCAACCGGCGATGCACGCCCAGTGATTGCCGACGCACGTGCCCGGTATTTTGGCGCTGCACTGAATGACTATTCCCTCGTGCCCGGCGATAACCCGCGCCTCGGCTCCACCCGTTTTGAGCGCTGGCTCAGCCAGTTCAAAAGACGGTAGTGTAAGGTGCAATGCCCAATCCGCGACGGGCAACACCTAGCGACAGCACGGCCAAGGCATAACCAAGCACTGGAGCCGACCGCCTACAGCGTACGCTCGTTCCTCGCTCCCGCTTCCGGCGGCGGCTGAGGCGCAGGGTTAAACTCTGAAGAGTTGTCTGAAAAAAGAAGAAATTCACTGTCCAGAAAATCAAGAGATACTGTTGGCTATGTTATCATCCTTTGTTCTGCTTCAACCAGTTGGGGGACTGCGAGGGAGCGATGTTGCGGCCTGGGAATGTGCATAGCGCCCACGGCTGGCTCCCGTAGGATCTTACGTCTGGCACGGATACATTTTTTCAGCCCCCCAGTAAGATCTGCCGCCTGCACAGCGTCCAATACGTACGGCCGGCAGAATTCATCGACGACGCCAGAGACAACGATGGCGCCGACAAAAGTGGGGTGGTACGCGGATAAAAACGGGTGAGCATCCCGACGGGAGGAGAGAAACGAGATGTCTACAATTTGGACACGGAACTGGAAGGCGGCTAGCGAGAAGTGGCAAGCCTTAGGGGAAGTGCTGATGCGGTATGGACTTGTAGTCGTCCTGGCCTGGATTGGGGCTATGAAGTTTACAGCCTATGAGGCTAACGGTATTCAGCCCATGGTGGCAAACAGTCCGTTTATGGGCTGGGTGTATACCCTCTTTAGCGTCCAGGCCTTTTCCAATGTGTTAGGGACCGTGGAGATCGCCATTGCGGTGATGATTGCGTTGCGCCCGGTGTCGGCCAGGGTATCGGCTATCGGGAACGCGTTAGCCGTAGTTATGTTCCTGACGACCGTGAGCTTTTTGTTTTCAACCCCGGGCTGGGAGCCAAGCTTAGGCGGATTTCCCGCTCTCTCAGTGGCACCTGGGCAGTTCGTGCTCAAAGACCTCGTCCTGCTCGGGGCTGCCGTCTGGTTGCTGGGAGAGTCTCTCAAAGACATGTAAACTTTTGCGTGTCACATATTTGCAGGGTACGGGCAGCTATTAGTAGAAGAGAGGCTCTCAGCTCAGGAGGAGACCATGACCGCTATCCAAGCCATTAACGGTGACTTAACCCCGCGGGTAGCGATGCACGCAAGTACGATGGAGTGGCAAACCAGTCCGAGCGGGACGGTGTGGCGAAAACGTCTGTACTTGGTCGGCAGTGCAGAAGTCGGGCAGGTGACGTCTATGGTACGGTATGAACCAAACTCTACGTTCCCAGCCCATGACCGTCCCGAGGGCGAGGAAATTCTGGTCCTCGAAGGGACCTTCTCAGACGAGCATGGAGACTGGCACGCTGGAACGTATTTGCTTAATCCCGAAGGATTCCGCCGTAAATCTCCGAAGATATGACCTGCGGACGATCGTTGCGGCGCAGGTACATCTAGCGATCAAGAAAAAAGGAGGGGCTGGTGCATGAGTACAGACAAGCGGCACCGAATCATCATTCTCGGCGGCGGGTTTGGTGGCCTGTATGCGGCGCTTAAGCTGGAAAAGACTCTTGCGCGTGACCCGGATGTGGAAGTCATGCTGGTGAATCGGGAGAACTTTTTCCTGTTTACCCCGATGCTCCACGAAGTGGCTGCGAGCGATCTCGACATCACCCATATCGTCAACCCGGTCCGCAAACTGCTGCGCCGCGTGAGCTTCTTTGATGGTGACGTGGAAAGTATTGACCTGCCCGGTAAACGCGTCGTGGTTTCCCACGGCACGGCGCATCACCACCACGAGTTCACGTACGACCAGCTGGTCTTAGCCCTGGGCTCGATCACTAATTTCTACAACTTACCTAGGCTCGAAGAGCGCGCCCTAACGATGAAATCGTTGGGAGACGCAATCTACCTGCGCAACTGGCTGATTGCGAACCTGGAAGAAGCCGACTTTGAGTGTGCGGCTGGGAAACGTGATGTGTTGCTGACGTGTGTTATAGCCGGGGGCGGGTTTGCCGGTGTGGAAACAATCGGCGCGGTAAACGACTTTCTCCGTGAGGCCGTCCCTTTCTATTCCCACCTAACCGCAGGGCTCCTCCGTGTCGTGCTGGTGCATCCCGGAGCGGTGATTCTGCCTGAGCTCGGTGAAAAGCTTGGCAGATTCGCGCAGAAAAAGCTCGGTGAGCGTGGTGTTGAGATCCGGGTCAACACCAGGGTTTCTCAGGTGTTCGACGACAGGGTGGAACTGAACGACGGCACTGTGATCAAAACCAATACGTTGGTCTGGACTGCTGGGACATCTCCCAATCCGCTGCTGGCCGATCTCCCGTGCAAAAAGGAGCGCGGCCGTCTCCTGGTCAACGAATTTTTGGAAGTTCCTGATTGGCCGGGAGTGTGGGCTCTTGGCGACTGTGCCCTTGTGCCGGATGGCAAAACCGACACCTTTTACCCGCCAACCGCACAACACGCCCTGCGCGAGGGGAAAGCGGTCGCGCGAAACCTGATGGCCGCGATCCGGGGCGGCCGGAAAAAGCCGTTCGTCTTCTCGGCCCTCGGGCAGCTGGCCGCGATTGGACGCCGCACGGGTGTGGCCAACATCATGGGAATCAATTTTTCAGGCTTCATCGCATGGTGGCTATGGCGCACGATTTATCTGAGTAAGCTGCCGCGCTTCGAAAAGAAATTGCGCGTCGGGTTGGATTGGACGCTCGACGTGCTATTTTCCAAAGACCTCGTTCAGTTTGTGACGGTGCGTGCCCCGCACATCTCCCGCGCCGAGGAGGAGGAGAGCCGACCGTCAAACGGCGCACCCGCGGCGGCGGAGAAAGAGACGGCGTAGAGCTGGCTCGCTCGCCCCATTGATCAGAAAACCGCCGTGTCGAATGCAGGATGGGTTTGCGGGCGGGGTCAATCACGCTGGCCGTTGAGGACGATCCCGATTACGGTGTAGCGAACCAGGGATCGGTAGCTCAGGAGCATGGCGAACCCACGCAGGCCGTCCATTTCGTGAAAGCGCTCAGGTGCGCGTTCTTGGAAATCCGATGATGCGGCTTAAACCAAAGACGCGAAATTTATCCTGGCCGGGTGTCGATCAAGGATGTTATACCAATTCTTCTTTGACCGTAGCGTTTCCCCCTCTGGACAGGCCAGCGGCCTGTCCTACTAACAAGCCTTTTCCCCAGTAGCGCAGCCGGAGGCAAATACTTTCTTTCAGGATTTGGTATTATCTCCTTTTTCCTTCCTCTTTTATTTTCATGGCTACTCCAGCAGAACAGTGATCGCCACAGCGCGGAGAGATCTGCTCAGACGGCAATAAAAATCGAACGGAAAATTGAAGACTCTGAAACAAAGGTTCGAGAGAACATAAAGGAACTGGCTGGGATCGTGGGAGAACTCAAGCAGCAGCTTCAGGCATTGAACAAACAATCTTCAAGAGAGAGTCACGAGACCTACGTAACAACGATGGCCTAAACCTGAGAGAAGGACCTTCGATGAAAGCAGTGGTGATCGTTGTTTTACCAAAGAACACGAGGATGGTTGCTATAAACGCTGATGGGAACTGGCTCCAGGTCGAAGTTTTGGACCCAATTGAGTCTAAGTTCAGACAGGGATACCGTTCATACCAGTCGGCACGGGTACCCTTCTACACTACTTCCTGTCGCGTTCTGTAGCGACAAGCGACAGAAGAAAGTTCCTCTCTCGATCTTATGGTGCCAGCACTCTCTTAGCGTATGATTTTTCAAAAATAGTGATCCTGCTGGCGAATTCGAAAAACCACTATCCAGCCGATGTAATCAGAGGCCTCCTGCGCCAGCCGGTCCAGCTCGTCACCTGTTTCGTTGGTGAGGGAATGGGACCAGATATGAAACTCCGGCTATGGCGGTTTTTTCTGCCTCGTTTTGACGGGTGCCATACAGTGAGTTAATAACTCACCACTCCGGCTGTGGAAACAGAGATCTAGGACGGCCTGCCCCCATGCGTCCGCCGTGCTGGCTGGCAGGCAAGAGAGCATTACCGCTTCTTCATTCTGTCGCGTCCGGGTGGCCGGATGTGGAGGACGTAGACAGTAGCGGTGTCTTCCTCAACCTCGTAGATGATCCGGTAGACGTAGGGTTTTTTCCCGTACAGCAACTGCCGCACGGTGCGGTCTTCGGGAGTGACGGGGCCACGGTTCGGGTAGTCCTCAAGGCTGAGGATGGCTTTTTCAAGTCCGTCAAACCAACGCGCCGCCTGAGCGGAGGATTCCGCTTCGATGCGCCGGTAGATGATGGCAAGATCGCGCAGGGCCCGGTCTGTCACGTCAACGAGATAAGCCATGGTCCCGTCGGAAAGATGTCAGCGCTTCCCGGGCGGGA
>CAZCWX010000196.1:0-3533 GCA_964502465.1 uncultured Enterobacteriaceae bacterium
TTGACGTCGAGATGAATAACACCGCAGCGGTGAGCCGCCGCCAAGCCGTCCGCGACTTGCGCGGCGAGCTCGAGTTTCTGGGGCGTACGCAACGAGCCGTTTGCCACATAGGATCCTTTCCTTAGCGATCCTGAACGAATGAGGCATCTGAACGATGAGGATAACAGAATGTATCTGGCGGGTGCGATCCAGCGCGGAACAGGTTACGCTGCTCTCATCAACAGGTTAGCTGCTCTCGTTCACTAGTGCGCCCCCCATAGTGGCTCGGTTTCGGCGGAGCGAAAGCCAAGTCTCGGTCGCCGAATTGCAAGCTGTCATGAAGTTCTCGCGCCCGACAGCGGGTGTCCAGACATGCCACACGCCCATGTCGAGAAGATCGGTCCAGCCGCCATCCATCTCTTCAGCGACCACCATGACCTGGGGGTTCAATCCATGACTGACGGCCGTCGTCAGCAAACCGCGCCAGGAACCGTCTGCCAGCCGGGAGGCCGTCACGATCAAGCAAACCGGGATTTGGGCGGCGAGGATTCGTCGTGCCTCCTCGCAGGAGAAGACGTGTAGAACGGTGGCGCCGGAAGCTTTCAGATCTGCCACGAGTCCTGAGAAGCTGTCATCCGGCAATACGATTAGGATGGCGGGCTGCTGTGTCATGGACTGTCTTCCTCTGCAGTGTTGTCTCTAAGCTGGGACCTCGATGAATCCTTCCAGAGCCAGAGGGCCGCTTTGGGGGGTCCGAATCCTGCCCCGTCTCAAGGCGGCGGTTCTCACCAAAGACGCCAAGGCTATTTGATTGTTTGGATCGGCGATCACGTCGTAGGCTCCCCGATGGAGCACTTCCGACCAAAAGTTGCTGTCAGGAGCCGACCTTGCGCAGATAACGATCAGAGAATTCGGGTCCCGATTCAGCGCTTCCTCCACCATCTGGCGCCAATCCCCATCTATCAGAATCTCGTCGGTTAGAATTAAATCGGGCGGCTCGCCGGCAACAAGAATCTCCTGAGCCCTGCTGTTGCGAGAGACTGCAGTGACCGCCACGCCGAGCAGCTTCAGCGTTTCCTCCCACGCTTGGCGCCGGCCGCACGGCATCACGAGCAACGCTCTAACGCGTCCATCTTGGCTTACAGAGCCCATATCCCAACACAATACTCTCCGCTCGACGGAGCGAAAACTGGTGGAAGTACTAGAAGAAGAGCCAGAAAGGGACTGTATCTATTCGTTGCCCGATTCCAAAACCTAACCTACGCGTAGGCCGGGTGGGGCCTTAAGCGGCCCTTCGCCGGCAAGGACCAGCCCGACGAAGAAAGTCTGGTCCTGAAGGCCTTTTTGCTCACGGGAAAAGCTCCACAAAGTCGAAGTCAGATCGCAAAAAGCGACGGTCCTGCAACAATCGCTGCTGCAGGAGTCTAAGATGATCGAGGGCCTTATTGAGAATGCCAGCGAACCGCAACGCAATCTCGGAACTCACATACCGGCCCTCGGACCACCGGACCCGGAACTCATAGCGCTCCTTCTGACGGTTGTAAAAGAAAAAAACTTCGATTGGATGCTCATCGTCAAACTTCTTGGAAGCCGCCTTGATTTTGGTTGGGTCAATGTCCATAAGTTTCTCTCATGGCTTTGATCGTTCTACCACTGGAAAAGTGACGCGTCCCCGCGGGATTTTAGTGTAAGGCGCACTACATCTATCATGGACCGACTTGGACTGTTGGCGGGACGGAGAACCGGCCGGGATCTATCTCAGTAGTAGACCAATAGTTGCGCGTCCGATGGTTCTGGGGTATATTCTTAGCGGCTCGGCTCGAGCGAATGGTCGGAGATACTCGATTGAGACCAAGGTCGTTAACCCGTCGAATCAGCCAGCGAATCGGTATGGGAGGGAAGCCGGGAGTGCCAGCCTCTGCGCGAGGCTCTGGATCCTTACGGCCATCGCCGTTACCGATAGGAGAACACCGGTTTGCGTCGACCCAGGGTACTCGTTGCGGATGATCACACGATTGTGGCGGAAGGCTTGCGTAGCCTGCTTGAGCCGGAGTTTGAGTTAGTCGGAGTGGTGCAAGACGGCCGCAGCCTAATCGCTGAAGCAGCAAGGATCCGGCCGGAAGTGATCGTGCTTGATATCTCGATGCCGCTGTTGAATGGCATCGAGGCCGCCCAGCAAATCCACAAATCCGATCCGAAGGTCAAGCTGATTTTCCTTACCATGCACTCGGATGTGGCGTTTGTCCGGGAGGCTTTCCGGGCAGGGGCTTCCGGCTATCTCCTCAAGCGGGCCGCTGTCTCCGAGCTCGTGACGGCCATTCGGGAAACACTCAAGGGCCGTTCTTATCTGACACCGCTCATCACCCATGAGACCCTGCATTTCTTCCTCGACAAACCATCGGAAGCGGTCACGGCGCAGGGTGAATTGACGCTGCGCCAGCGAGAGGTGCTACAGTTGGTCGCCGAGGGCCGCTCGATCAAGGAGATGGCATCCATCTTGCACATATCTCCCAAGACAGCCGCGTTCCACAAATACCGCATCATGGACCAGCTGGGCTTGCGCACAACCGCCGAACTCACTCAGTACGCCATCAAGCACGGCATCGTCTCAAACTAAAGGGCGGGCTGGAAGGATGGGCCCGGCGGAGCACGCAATCCGGCGGCGTCCCTATCAGCGCGGCTTGCCAGGCAGGCAATAGACCAGATACCTGCCAGCCAAACGTATTTTTTGCCACGGTCGCGCTGCGCCCAAGTTTCTTCGTGCCATACAGCTAACATGTTCGCAGTGCAGCCGTTAGCCACGCGCCATCGCGACTGTCTCCCCACCAATCAGCTGATCAAAGTCTGGCAGAAATACTGGGCCCAACTAGCCTTTGTCTAGTTCCAGTACTTATGGAACGCACATAACATTGGGGAGGCCCGGGTAGTACGCCTGTCTACCGCGCGTCGCTATACACAAAGGAGACCGATCATGGCTGTCTACGGTATTTACCCCCATCGGGAAGCTGCCCAAGAAGCTGTCGGTGAACTTCGAGCAAAGGGATTTCGAAACGCGGATTTCTGCCTACTCCTAGCGAACACTGCGGAGTCGAAGGATTTCGCCCATGAAAAGAATACCGCTGAGGCGCGGCGGGCTACCATCTGGTTCTGCTCGCAGCCTGCGCTTGTAGGATCCTGGCGCTTGGAACGGACCATGCGGATTCCGGGACTCGGGCCGTTCATTGCTGCCGGCCTTATTACGGGACTCTCGCCGCGCGCAGGTACCGGAGCGCTTGCCGGCCTTGGGATCCCCACGTATGAAGCCAGACGCTATGAAGGCCGGATACGCAAAGGCGGGATTCTCCTTTCCGTGCACGCCGAGGAGTCGCCATGGACCAAGAAGGCCCAGCGGATTCTCGAGGAAACCGGAGCCGAAGACATAGCCTCGGCATAAGGGAAGGGAGGGTTGTCGACTCCTCGAGGTGAAACACGGATCACTCGCAATAACCTCAGCCCTTGAGATTGCGTGCCGTTATGACGCGACACCGAGACCGTGATGTCGCGGCCCTGTTAGC
>CAZCWX010000197.1:0-8560 GCA_964502465.1 uncultured Enterobacteriaceae bacterium
ACGAGGCGCGCGTGGCGAAGAAGTTCAGCGACCCACGCACGCTGATCGGCATCTCCGACGGCGGCGCGCACGTCGATATGCTGTGCAACGCAGGGTACCCGAGCTATCTGCTGGGCACGTTCGTACGCGAAAAACAGGCGCTCTCGCTTGAGCATGCGGTAAGGCGCATCACCTCAGAGCCGGCGCATTTCTTCGGTCTCACTGATCGCGGCTTACTGCGGCCTGGACTGGCGGCGGACATTACCATCTTCGACCTCGACACCATCGGCTCACCAGAGCGTCCAGAAATCCGTCACGATCTGCCGGGTGGCGGACGCAGGCTGGTCACGCAAGCAGAAGGGATCACGTACACGATCGTCAACGGCCAGGTGCTATACGAAGGCCGGCGCCATACCGGTGCGCTGCCGGGGCAAGTGCTGCGTGCTGGGTAGCTCATGGCTTGGCAGGGTGATTGACCACCAGCAGCGTAAATTTGTTTCAAAGGAGGCCCGATAATGACAGGACAACAAGTGATTTCGGCAGACTCGCATATGACGGAGCCGGGCGACCTGTGGGTCGAGCGGCTGGACCGCAAATATCGCGACCTCGCACCGCGCGTCATCAAGAATGAGAAGTCCAGCGGTGCTCCCTACCAGTTCATTGGCCCTGGAATTCATCCGCTCACCGTCGCTGGTGTGTTCGCCGCAGGGCGCAGCGGCAATGAACTGCGCGAGCATATGAAGCATGGCTACGAGGCAGCGCGACCAAGCGGCTGGGATCCAGCAGAGCGTCTCAAAGATCAGGACTTTGATGGCGTCGTTGCCGAAGTGCTGTATTCGAGCCTCGGCATCGTCCTGCTCGACATGAAAGACGTAGAATTACAGCAAGCGTGCCTGCGGGTATACAACGACTGGCTTGCTGAGTTCTGCGCACATGACCCTAAACGCCTGGTCGGCATCGGCCTGTACACGCTCAAAGCGCTACCTGACGTCTCGGAAATTGAGCGGTGCGCAAAGCTGGGGCTTAAGGGTGTGCTCATCCTCGCGTCCGACACCCTTGATCTGCCGTACAGCGACGAGCGCTTCGATCCCCTCTGGCGGGTGTGTGCCGACGCAGGCCTGCCGATCTCTCTGCACAAGCCGTTGGTGTCCGGCATGCCGCTCACGCCAGCGATGCCGACCATGGCAGATCTGCAGATTCACGTGATCCACGTGGTTGAGCAATGCCTGACGCGGATGGTGTACGGTGGTGTGTTCGAACGGTTTCCCGACCTGGAAGTCGTGTCAGCGGAGAACGATGTCGGATGGATTCCTAACTGGGTGCACCGCCTCGACCATGTCCACGCCAAGATCGCCAACGCCAGGCAATTGCCCCTCAAGCCGAGTGACTACGTGCGGCGTAATGTCTGGGCCACGTTCCAGGACGATCCGCTCGGCCCAGCGACCTGGCAGTTCTTTGGCGAGAACAACTACATGTGGGCGTCGGACTTTCCCCACGCGGACTCGACGTTTCCCTATTCGTTGAAGGTTATCGACGAGAATTTCGCTGGCGTCCCCGCAGAGGTCACGCGGAACATTGTCTTCGAAAACGCCAAGCGGCTGTACCACATTGGCGTCGAGTGAATTTATGCAGGGGCGTAATCTGCTATGCCCCGACGAAAGCGGCGGCACGGCAACAGTTTTCCTGAAAATGGGGAGGGAGAGGAGCCTTGCTTCTGTCACCCCGTGAGACCCAGAGTGCGCCGAAAATCGACCGGGCGGACGATGGGCATGCCTTGGTAGGATTTCAGTTTTCGCAAGTGGCGGTCGCCGGAGACGATGACATCGGCGTGGCCGGCAACGGCGCATTCGAGAATGCGATTGTCGGCCGGATCGTCGTGGATGATATCGACCGTCACGTTGGGAACGATGATCTCTCCCTTTTTGCCCAGTCGCTTTAACTGGTGGATGGTGCGGGATTCCTCCCAGAGGAAATCCTTGCGGAGAACGCGCGCAACTTCGCGGACGATCGCGGGTGAAAGAAGCAGCCGATAACGCCCTGCTTGCGCAGCCCGCCACAAAGGAGCCACGCGCCCATGCGGGCGCGCGAATGCTGAAACGAGCACGTTCGTATCAAGAACGGCTCGCATGGCGATGCCGCTTGCGGTGCTCCTGGATGATGCGTTCGATGTCCTTATCCGACTTGATCCCTAGTTTTTTGGCTTGGGCGGCGCCGTAGCGCCGGAGTTCTGCTTCTTCTCTTTCTTCTTCTTCCTCAGTCATCGGGTGCAGCCGCTCTTCTTCCTGGGCCTCTTGCATGAGGCGCAGCGCCCACTCTTCCGTGTAGGGTTCGTCTTTCTGCTCCTGCTTGTGGCGTTCGTAGAGGCGTAGCATCTCGCGCAGCAGTGCGGCGGGAGTCTGGCGCTCCTGGCGGGCGAGTTTTTCCACGCGGCGCGCTAGCGCCGGAGGCACGGAAAATTCAGTTGGTTCCATCGTTCGGCTCATAGCTTGAAGCTATTGTACTCCTTACCCAGAATGGCGCAAGGAAAACCTGCGTTTGCCAGCACTCGGCCGCACGGTTCAGATTGACACATTGACATAAAGTCTTCTTTCGCGGATGGTGCGCGCGAGGAAGCTTTCCGGGAAGTGCCGGAAAAAGACAAAGCGCTAGCCGCAGCAGCTTTAATAGGACAACTAAAAAGATGGGCAAATGCTGGTTTTCAATGATGTTTAGCTCAGAGAAAAGCAAGGATCTCAGGAGCTATGCGGCCTACGGATGTGGCACCAGTACCATGACCTGCTTTTTCCATGAAATGTTACCTTACTTTTGGTCTCTGGACCGGCACATCACGTTGTGCGGGTATTACTGCAACTGCCTACCGCTGCAACCGATAAAAAACATACGGTGCGATGGTGATCCACATCAGGATCACCACCCACACTCGTCCGGCGAAGATGTTGTAGTTGCGCCAAATACTGCTCCACGGCTGACCCATCACGTAATGGAAAAAGAGAAACTCAAATGCCACGGTGAGGCAGAGCCACATCACACCGATGGTGAGCGCTTGACCTGTGGACGCGGGCTTCCAGAAGCGCAGAAGAATCCAAATATACAATCCGAACAGGAGTACACCGGAAGCCGTGGAGACTTGATGAGCGCGCAATTCACTGAGCTGCTTTCCATACCATGTCTCGCGCAGCGCTCCATTGATGATCGCAATCAGCACCAGCGGGAACCACGCCAGAAAGTATTTCCACATCGTCAGTCCTTTTGTAGAAAAAATCCCTTTGTAAAAGAGGGGATAGTGTAGAGAAAAAACAATATTCTGCTATGGTACTGGGGAAGCAAAATAAGGAGGGATCGAAAGATGGCAGATTTCGACATGCAGATCAAAGGTGGAACTGTCGTCGACGGCACGCGGGCGCCGCGTTTCCGCGCCGACGTTTGGATCAAAGACGGCAAGGTCATACAGATCGGCGGGCGGGCGCCGGGCTTCGCCAAGAAGGTGATCGATGCCGACGGGCTCATTGTGGCGCCGGGGTTCGTTGACCTGCACACGCACTACGATGCGCAAATCCGTTGGGACCCCTACTGCACAATCTCCGGGTGGCACGGGGTGACTTCGATCGTGTTGGGCAACTGCGGGTTTGGCTTTGCGCCGTGTAAACCGGACTTCCGTGAGCGTTCAATGCTGACGATGACGCGGACGGAGGCAATCCCCTATGTCTCGATGGAGGCCGGAATGCACTGGGACTGGGAGACGATTCCGGAATATCTCGTCTCCCTCGACCGCACCCCCAAGGGCGTGAATTGCATTCAGTACATGCCGACCGCATCGTTAATGACCTACGTCATGGGGCTCGATGCGGCGAAAACCCGTCCGGCGACGGAGCAGGAACGCGCTGAGATGCGCCACCTCCTCGCCGAAGGCATGGATGCAGGGCTGTGTGGCTTTTCCATTCAACGCCTTGGTCGCCATTCGGGCCAGGCCGATTACGACGGCTCGCCGATGGTGACTGACACCATGGTCGACGAGGACATCCTGAACCTGGCGTGTGTGCTGCGCGAGCGTGACGAGGGCTTCATCCAAATCACGCAGGCAACCGGCCACATCAAGGAGGACCTGGCGTTCCTGGAGAAGCTGGCGACGGTGGCCCAACGGCCAGTGTTGCACAATGCCATCGCCGCTAGCAAACGCGACCCTGACCCGCATCGTAAGAGCCTGGCGTGGCTAGAGCGCATGCGCGCCCAGGGGTTGCCGATCTTCGGCCAGGGGGCGACGGTGCGCAGCGGTTTTGCGTTTACGCTAGAGCACTGGAACCTCTATGACGTGTCGGCGGCGTGGCGCGACATGCTCACGGGAACCAAGGAAGAACGCGCCACGAAGATGCGCACCCCGGAGATGCGCGCAGCCGCCAAGAGCGAAAAGGCGATGTACGCTCTCGACCGGAACGCAGCTGGCATCGGCGGACGCCTGCCCCGCTTGATCGTGCAGTCGGTCGCAAACAAACCGGAATTGGAGAAGTATGTCGGTAAATCACTCAGCCAGATCGCCCAAGAAGAGAGTAAACATCCGGTCGACGTGATGATCGATTTGTCCCTGGCGACCGACCTCAAGGCGGAATTTCTCCAGCCCGAACCGGAGTTCAACGCGGAGTTCAACGCGGAGATCATCACGAACTCCATGTACACGTTTCCTGGCGTTTCAGATGGCGGCGCGCATACCAAGTTCTTCACCGGCGGCGCCTTCACCACCGATTTTCTGCGCTGGTTGGTGCGAGACGAGCAGAAGATCTCGCTGGAAGAGGCTCACTATCGCCTGTCGGCGCTGCCAGCGCATGCGGCCGGTTTCCGCGATCGCGGCGTGTTGCGCGAAGGCGCTTGGGCCGACGTGGTGGTCTACGATATACACGGCCTCGGCATCGAACCGGACTGGATTGGTGAGATCACGCACGATCTGCCGGGCGGCGAATGGCGCCGGGTGCAGCGCGCGAAGGGTTATCGTGCAATCATCATCAACGGTGTGGAGACGTTTTCAGAAGACAAATGCACGGGCACAACACCGGGCAAACTGCTGCGCCATGGCCGCGCTGATTAACTCGCTATCAATGGAGTAGTTCGTCGCATTAAAGCTGCGGGCGGTCATTCCGAACCGGAGCATTACGGAGGCGAAGAATCTCGTGTAACGGAGGACTCATCACGAGATTCTTCGGCCTGCGGCCTCAGAATGACAGACCAGCCAAATCAATGCGACAGAACACTGGTGCGCTCAGGTGTTGAGCTTTTCGAGCGCGGCTTCCATTTGCTGTCGGTTGGTTGGAGTCTGCAAGCTGTACACAATGTTCCTGATGCGCTGGTTTGCAGCCGCCAGGAACACCGCAGGAACTGAGGAGTGGGAGTATTCCTCCAAAAAGTGGTGTTCTACCTCCCAGGCGTAGTCGTAGCCGAGCCGGTCAGCTAGCTCGATTTGCTCGAGCGCGTTGGTAAACAGCTCATACTCGGCGTTGTCGGTCCACGGACGTGGTAACTGGAGTTCGTAAAAAATACCAAACTTCATAACATTCCCTGCCCATCGACTTATCGCATCGCAGTCGTTACCGAGCGGGGCCACACCGACACTGTGCGACAGTTAAAATACCGCCCCTCCCAGCCGAACGGTTGCGGTTCCGTCCAGGCGTGCAGGATCAAGTCGATCCCTTCTCGCGTCACGGCCTGTGCTTCATCCGGATTGTTGCGATAGGTGAGATTTCATTCGCTGTGCCGCGTAGGAACAACACCAGAATGCGGCCGTCGCTCATCGCGTCCAGCATCGCCAGCTCTTCGGCAACGCGCACCGGATTCGACAGCGGCAGTAACGGTCCGAGCACGGCGATCTTGGCCCGCTTAACGACTTCGGTGATGGCCCCGGCATAGATCATCGGGCTCGGAGTCATGATGCGCGGGGAGTAGTGATGTTCCGAGACGCTGACCCAATCGAATCCCAGCTCGTCGGCTAAGCGGAGTTGTTCCTTCGCGCGGCGCATGGTTTCGCTAACCGCCTCACGGTCACACAGGGCTGGCGGCACCGGCCAGGCCGTTGCCGTGGGATTGCCCGCATAAGACACGGGATTCAAAAAGCCGACCTGCATAACCGGGTTTCTCCTTCCCTGCTCGCTTATCTGGGAATCCCATAGACCTCGCCGCGTGCTAAAAAAGTTGCCACATTGTTGGCCATGAGCAGGATATCGTGGGTCTTGCCCGACCGGTCTTTCACTTCATCACGCAGGAGCGCCTCGGGGCGAAAGCCGAGTTCCTCGAAGACCGTCCGTGCGCCAGTTTGATCGGGCGTCATCCGCGCCACGATCTTCTCGATGCCCAGGGTCAGCGCGACGTTAAACGCCTCGCGCGTGAGCAGACGGCCAAACCCGAAGTGGCGAGCTGGCGGAGCGACGAGGACACGCAATTCCGCCACATGCCGCGACCAGTCAAAGTCGTTGCGATACAGACTGCTGTACCCCATGAGCTGCGTCTGGTCTTCGGCCAGGATCGTATACATAGTGCCGTCCTCTATATTGCGCACCCACGTGTCGATAGCGGGCTGCGTGGTAATGTCGCGGCGCAGAAACAAGAGATCATGAGCGGGAAGTTGCCGCGCGAACGCCAGCAAACGGGAGCCATCTGTAGCCGTCATCATGCGTACGGTGATCGTGTGTCCTTTGATCTCCAGGGTCTTGGGAAAACCTTCCACGGTATGCTCCTATTCGTCAGTCATAACATATGTCTACAATGAGCGTTTCGCCAGCCACGTATCCAACTGCGGCCACAGTCGCTGCATCGCATTCGCCCCGGCCACCAGGCTCACGTGTCCCCCTTTGAGCACAATTGCAGTTTTGTCCTGGCTGCCAACGAGAGGAATCAAGTCACGTGAGGCCGCCGCCGGAACGATGTGATCATGCTCGGCAGTGACATGGAGAAACGGAACCTGGATGTGACCGAAGTCTACCCGTCGGCCCGCCAACTCGAATGCGTTGCGCACCAGCTTGTTCTCGCGCAGGAATCCAGTGATAAACTGGCGTGCGGTTTCACCGGCAAAGGGAATCTGGTCAGCCGCCCAGCGCTCAAAGCGCAAATGGGCTTTCACAAACGCATCGTCTTCGACGTTGTCGAGCAGTTTCAGCCGGCTCGCCGTTTTCTGGAACGGGCGTAGCATATCGAACGACACCTCGATCAACTCGGGCGGGATATTCCCCAAGGTCGCAATCAACCGATCAAGATCGAAGTGTGCCGGGTCCGTCCAGGTGCGATACAACGGCATTCCCTCAGCGTTAATTGGGGTGGTAAAGCACACCAAATTCTTGACCGGGCCGTTGGGGTAGAGCGCCGTATACATTGCCGCCAACTGCCCGCCCATGCAGTAGCCGATCATCGACACCTCAGGTTCCCCCGAGTCCTCAGTGACCACGCGTACGCAGGCAGGAATGAAGTCTAACACATAGTCTTCGAGGCGGAGAGTTGCATGTTCAGCGCGTGGGACTCCCCAGTCTATGAGGTAGACGTCATACCCCTGCCGCAGAAGAAACTCGACAAGACTTTGCCCCTTGGTCAAGTCGAGAATATAGGGGCGGCTCACGAGAGACATCACCAACAGGAGGGGAACGCGATACACCTCGTCACACAGGGGACGATAGCGGTACAGCTTCAGGGTTCCTTGGGTATGAATGACATCCTTCGGAGTCGCCCCTAGTTCACCGGTCAGATCGTCGGGCACACTGAGTCCAGGGATGTACCGTTGAATCGCGCGCTCAACCGCCGCCCGCGCCTGGGCGGCGATCTCTTCCATTGAAAGCTGTCGCTCGTGCAGCATACGCTACTCCTTCGGGGGAGGCGTTCTCGTGCGCTTCGGGCGGGCCGCCCGTAGCTCCGCGCTGGTCACACGGCCCTGTTCGGTCAGCGTCTGGTGCAGGTGGCGCATTTCGACCTGCAGCCCCGCGATGGCATCCTCGAGTTTTCCTACGCGGTCACTGAGCGCCAGCACGTCTGAGCGCGACGGCAGGTTCAGGTTGGCCAGCCATTTAGCCATTGCCTCGGTGAACATCCGTTGCGCATGCAGCGCCTCTTGCAGGTATTTCCCGGTGCTCTTGGCGAACCGGTCGTCGCCTAAGATTTGCGTGATAGCATCGTTCCAGGACTTCTCCGATTTTTGGTACCATTCACGCCAAATTCGCACCGGATCGAGATGCATACTGGGGTCCTTCTTGCCCATGGGCAGTCTCCTTTAGCAACCTACTGTCTTAACGACCGATCGGACAGAACGGCGCCTCACCCACCTGCGCACGGATGGTCTCGTCTACCTCGGTGCATCTTCAGGTTCGCTGAGTGGGATACGAATTGGTGCTCCAGTTCAGAGATGCTTTTACTAATCGAGGATGTATGGCATTGCGAGCGCAACGACGCAATCCCCGATAGGCCATCGAACAGGCGCACATTCTTGTATGCTTTGCGCGATCAGAAAGCCTCTAGAGTCGTTCCTACTTTCCGGGCGAAGGGTTCTATCCAGGCTACCTCGTCCAGAGGCTGTTTGCTATGGTAACGAACGCAACTCTTTTCCCCCGCGTCAGGAGAG
>CAZCWX010000198.1:0-8098 GCA_964502465.1 uncultured Enterobacteriaceae bacterium
CGGTAGATGGACACCGAGCCGCCGAGGTGCACGTGCTGTTCAGTAACGCCGTCAGCAGGGGGGGTAGGGAACGGGGTATGGAAAGAAGCCATACTACAGATTGTACATGACAGTTAGCCGTTGCCTCTAGGGCTGTTCGTACAGATCAATGGTAGAGATCTACCATTGAATACGCTATGCTTCGGGGCAGGAAGGAAGGAATCAGCGCTTGAGCATTATTATCCTGATAGTCGTATTTTTGCTTCATTTCCTTGGGAACCCGGATGCACAGGCTGAACTCAAGCCTGGAGACGAGCTGAGTCAAAAGAACTGGCAGGAGGTGAAGAATCTGCTGCCGGACGCGGTCCTGCACCGTTTTCGGGATGGGCACTACCACGCAGCAGTTGTTGCCTTGCCGGATACGCTGAGTTGGGGCACAAAATTCACCTCCGCCTCAGAGGCAAATGCGGGCAAATTCACGGTTGATGAAACCGATTCGTTGATTGACCGTAGCACAAACACCTACCCTGATTTTCTCTACGGCTACCCTTTCCCTGAAATTGACCCCACAGATCCCCAGGCTGCGGCGAAGGTGATTTACAATTTCTCTTATACCCTGATGCAGCCAGACGATGCTGATCATTCTAGTAATTTACACTGGGTGTCATCCTCGGCGTTGGAGCGTCGTGCCGAGTTTCAGGCACAACTCCTCTTTTATGGCTCGCGATTCTCGGGTCCGATAGCGAACCCAACCGCCACATTACGGAAAGGGATCATCGCGGGGTTTGCTCCGGCTGAGATCTTCGGGGTAGTGACTTTGGAGTGGGTCTACCTCGACCCGCAGAAGTGGAACTCCTTGTGGGCATATGTCCCAGAACTCAGACGAGTCCGACAACTCCCTCCTTCTAATGGCTCTGAGAATCTCTTTGGCTCTGAGCTTGCCCATGATGATCCATACCTCTTCTCTGGCAAAGTGCAGTATTTCACCTGGAAGCTTATCGGCACACAGGAGGCCCTCGTTCCCTACACATTGCCGATCCCCAAACTCCTGCGTCATACCAATCAGGGCTACCTGCTAGAGTCTCCCCCAGGTCATTTGGTCATGGGTTGGGAAAAAGAAGGATGGCCAGGGAAGGCTTGGTGGCCGACCACTTGTCACCTGGTCAAAAGGCCAGTGTGGGTGATCGAGGCTAGGGCGAAAGACGAGCGGTACGCCTACGGTCGTCAGGTGCTGTGGATCGATAGAGAGCTGTACATCGCCTACTACAAAGAGGCTTATAATCGCGCGGGTCAGCTCTGGCGTATGCTGCTGAACTCGGTCTCGGTGGCACGTACTCCTGAGGGAGATTTTTCTCTCGCCCAGCCGGACTTTACCTTATCTGTGGACGAAGAACAGAACCGCGCAACAGTGGAACTCCCTCGCAACCAAGGGCAACCGCCCACCTTTGGGTCTGGCTTATCGGAAGAACTCTTTACCCAAACGCAGTTAATGAAACGAGGGAAGTGAGACGGATTTGTGATTCAGTTAAGCCTGCGTGCGTTGAGCCTGGAGCTTCAGTTCCGGGTAGGGATTGTATCAATGTTAGAGTTTCGATTCAGCGGCGTACGTCTTTCTGACCCTCTGATGCTCGCTGCATTTCGCCCTGCAGCCGATCGAGCAACATGTCGGAAATGTTAAAAAAGATTCTGGCGGCGATGCGTGGGTAGCGCCACACCTGGCGGCGAAAACGCTCGTTCATGGCCAACACCTCCACGTCCTCAAGCGCGACGACGTCGGATACCCGCTCCTGATTGCGGTTGAGGCTGGTGACCCCGAATACATCCCCACGCTTCAACTCCCACGCCGAGCGGGATTGACCTGTCGTGTTCACGCACACTGCTGCGCGTCCACTAATCATCACAAACATCTCGTTACTGCCCTCGCCGTGACGAATAATCGTATGCCCGCACGGGAAAGATTTGAGTTCCCCCATCAACGCCACAATTCTGGCCTGGTAGGGGCGGAGGTTAGCAAAAATGCTGATGGTCTTATGGGGATCCTTTCCCAGCTTCACATAGAGGAGGTCCCACAACGTGATAATCGGGGTGGTGGCGAGGAGTGCAGGCAATAGGGCAACCTCCCCTACCAATCCGAACAGCATGGTTGCAGCGGACAGGAGGCCGAACTCGCGAATAGGGACAAAGGTTGAGAAGGAGAGCGTAAGAAAACCGAGGAAGAGCACTAGAGAAGCATAGAGCGCGGGTTTCCCCACCGTGGAGAGTGTCTGCAGGAGAGCGTGTTCTTGGTCGGCGGTGGTGCGGACGGCGGAACTCAGGCGCGTCATGATGTGGATGGTATCATCCACCGCCACCCCTAGGGCAATGGAGGCGATAATATTGGTACCGAAATTGAGTTCGGCACCCGATACGCCCATGAGGCCAAAGAACACACAAAGGGGAAAGATGTTGGGAACCATGGCAATGAGCCCAACCCGGACGGAGAGAAACATGGCCGCCATGATGACGAAAATAACCCCAGCAGTGATCGCGAGGCTCTGGATTTGACCGGCAATGATATCACCAGCCGTGCGGGTGAGAAGGATCAAGTTGCCGGTGGGACGAACGGTGAGTTCTGGAGGAACCGTCTTCTGGGCAAAGGCCTGGATCTGGCCTACCAGGGCGGCAATATCGCGAGAACGAGAGAGCGAAGTCCGGACTAAGATGACCGTGCGCGAATAATTCGGATGGTTCACCACCCCTGATATGCTCGCAGCATTTAAGAAGACCAGTCGCATGACTCCGTTTAATTGTGCAGGATTTGCCCAGAAGGTTGTCTTGACCTCTGGCGAGGGAAGTTCGAGTATTTCCCCCTCCAGGGGTTCAAGAGGAATTTCCTGAATACCACGATCAAGCATCTCGCAGTAGTCAACAAAGGAGATGGTCTTCTCTACCCCGGGCAGGGAGTCGATGTAGAGCTGGAGGTTTTTGATCCGCCACAAGGTGTCCCATTTCTTGATACTGTCCTGCTCTGCACCGTCAATAGCGACGTAGAACGTCATACTGCCGACCAAATGACGGTTGATCGCATCAGTAGCCTGGCGAATGGGATCGGTCTCACGAAAAAAGGACTGAAAATCGGAGCCAACCTGGATAGAGAACCCTTGCCATGCGGACAGAAGCGCAATCAGGAGGCTGGCGAGAATGACGGGGTGACGGTGGTGGGAGGCCAGCTGAGCCAAGCGGCGCAACATGGCGCTAATCCTGGGAGAAAAGGCCTCTTCTCGCCTCGTTGGGAGAGGCAGGAGAGCGAGGAACGCTGGCACCAGGACCACCGACAGCATAAAACCGATGAAGATGCCCACGGCAGCGTACAGCCCCAGTTCACGGATGCTGACGATGCGATTAACGGTCAGCGAAAGGAATCCCAAAACAGTAGTCAGGGTCGCGATGAGAAGGGGTGTGGTGGTGGTGTGTAAAGCCTCGCTTACCACTTCACTGACCAAACGGCCAGGACGGGCACATTCGTAATACTCAGCGACGACATGCAGGGAGTAGGCAGTGCCGAGCACAAGCACCAAAGGAGGCAGCGCCATATTGCCCAAGCTCAGACTGCTGCCTGCCAGGACCATGATGCCGAGGGTCCAGGTCAGACTGACGATCACAGTTAACGTGGGAAGCAGCATCCCACGGAGCGAGCGAAAACTCAGCAATAAGATCCCGGCAATGAGGAGTAAGGTGAGCGGCACAAAGAGACGTAAATCTCTCCACATTGCTCTGGTTGAGTAGACCTTAAAGTGAGGAAGTCCGGTGTAATAGAGCTTTTCCGGCCCTTCTTCTCTCGCGACCAGCGCCTGGATCTTGTCATCGACCCCGCGGTGGAAGAACTCGTCGTCGCCGAGATTCGCGAAGAAAATATTGATCGCTGCAGCCCGGCCATCTGCCGAGACCAGGTTTTTCAGATAAATGGGTTGGTCCGCCAGCTTATTTCTGAGTTCCGCCAGGACTGCATGGGGCGCATGGACGTCTGGGACGAAGAAGGTTGACCCCGTAGCGACACTGGTAATGACATCCGGCGCGTTGGTGAGGCTGATCACATCCTTCACCTCAGGGATCTTTTGGATCTCGTTGGTGAGGCGCTTGATTTTCTGCAGGACCTGCGGCGTATACACATTATCGGCGACCACTCCAATCACGCCGATCTCATCACTGCCGAAGAGCTGGCGGATCCCTTCATAGTACTGCTTTTCTGGATCATCCTTGGGGAGCAAGCTCTCGACTGAGCTATCCAAGTGGATGTGCCGCGCGTGGAAGGCGAAAAAGCCGGTGAGAAGAAAAAGGAAGAAAAGGATAGACTTGGGCCAGGAGATGATCAGGTAAGTGATCCGCTGCATCATTGCTCTACGTTCTATTACGCCCGCGCTATTCACGCTTCGGGACACCCCCATTGATGGGAGGAAAAGAAGAGGGTGAGCAGCAACAAACCGGGCAGTGCTTCTGCAAAGTTTCTGCTGTCTACCAGTTCACATTTTCACTGAATCCGGGAACATCATACGTCATGACCATCAAATCACGGGTGCGGCCGGTGCGATCGATGACAAAGTCCTGGAGCAGGGCTCAGTCCGAAAGCCCAGATGCTCAAAGGTGGCAATGGCCCCTTTTTGATCTGGCGTCATTTGCGCCACGATTTTGCGCAACCTCAGGTCGCGGGCCACAGCAAAGACCTCTCCCGCGAGTATCCGCCCCAACCCTTGCGAGCGATAGCGCGACCCGACCTGGATGCGGATCTCGCCGAGATGATGCTGCCAGGTCACTTCGTTGTGATGCAAGCTAGCGTATCCGGCAAGATCACTCCCCATTTCAGCCAGCAACGTCACGGTACGGCCTTCTTTGAGGTTCTGGCCCCATTGTGCCACAACGTTCAGCTTGGTGATGTCCATACGAAGAAACAGCAAACCATCTTCTGGCAAGGCACGCGCGAAGGTGACGATACGGTACGTATCAGAGGGGGTCATCAGCCGCAGACTGACCTCAGGGTTATTGTCGAGTCTGATGACGCGGGGATAGTCACGTTGAGTTTTTGGCTTTGTCTCGTTCATCGCGAACTCCCTTTGGCAAGAGAGAGGTTCAATGGGCTGAACGGAATTTTCTCCTACCTTTCCATCAACTGACGCGCATAGCGCATCATGCTGTGGTACTCGAAGGGTTCCTCTTGCAGCGTAACAGGATTCCACATCCGGCGTGGCGCACCAGGAAGGTCGCCGCCATACACATGAATTGCACAAGAGGTGCGATCGAGAGGGTTCTCAATCGCATGAATCGCCTCTATTCCTAACACTAGGACGTCAGGCGGCCTCAATTGTTTCCCTCCAGCCGCTTCTAGACCATCACCGCTTCGTCGGTAGAAGTCATTGTTCTCTTGCCCATCGTAGACACCGATCACTGCCCACATCAGATGGTTATGAGGAGGACTTTTGAACCTGGCTGGCACAGCGGCCTTGAGAATCGTCAGATCTGAAGAGCGATACATCACCAGGTCACCCATAGAGCCTTCACCGGCAGGCTTTCCGCTGCCTATAGTGGCCAACGCTTCCTTGATGCTCTCAGGGGCACGTAACGCTTCTTCGAGCAGTTCTTTAACAGCGCTTGGTGATTGGCCCTGACACGCTTTGACAAAGTTGTCAACAGTAAACATCGTGAACCCCTCCTTTTCTCTATTGGAGTCGTACTCTTTTCGGCTCCCGCCTGTCAAGCGTTGTGAAGACCAGCCTCGGGGCACTCTCTGGCTCTGCGATTTTTGACAGCTACAGCCATGAGTGCCTGACGGAGTCTTTGTTGAATGAAGAAGAGCGAGAAAAGCAGCACGGGCAAGCAGCAACGACAAATCTATGGAAGGAAGTTTCTGTGGATGTACAGAGAGAAACTGACACCAAGAAGCAGCAGCTTAGAGATTTATTCTGTGAGAACCGCCTGGATCTTCAGCGCTTCTTCTTGTTTGCCTACGGAGCAGGAAGGGATCGGTTGCGACTCTTCTTGGCTGCTACCAAATGGGAACCATACCCGGAAGGCCGAGCCGCGGCCGACTTCGCTCTCCACCGAGATGTTGCCGCCAAGCAAGTCCAACAGTTGCCGCACGATGTAGAGCCCAAGGCCCACTCCCCCAGAGCTATGCTCCTTAGCAACCTCCCCTTGCTGGAAGGGTTCAAAAATATTCGGCAATACCTCCTGGGAAATACCAATCCCCGTGTCCGCCACGCAAAACTCTATGCCCTCCCCCTGCTGACGGACCGTAACGGCCACCACCCCTTCTTCGGTGAACTTCAAGGCATTGGTAATCAAGTTCTTCAGCACGATCTTGAGCTTCACAGGGTCAGTGTAGAGTTGGAGGGAGCTGGAGAGCTGTGGCCATTCAAACCGTAGAGAGGGTTTCTGGTTCAGAGGACACGTTTCGGCCCTCAGTTCAGTCAGCAAGTCAGCGACGCCGATCTGTCGCCCATTAAGCGGCAGGCGTCTGCTTTGCAGCCGGCTGAGATCAAGGATAGTGGTGATAAGGTCAAAGAGGTCTCTTGCATTCTTATCGCTACGCAGCAGAGGCTCCCGTTGTTCGGGGGTTAGGGGACCATAGGCATCATCCAAGAGCAGTTCGGTGTAGCCAATGATGATGTTCAATGGCGTCCGGAGTTCGTGGGACATGGTCCCCACAAAATCTTCCTTGAGGCGATTCGCCTGTTCCAGTTCTTCCAACAACTTCGCATTAGCTAAGGCAAGGGAGGCGACCTGAGAGATCCCTTGGGCGAGCCGTTTTTGCTGCTGAGTAAATCCAGTGCGCCCGCGGTAACCTACCGCTTGGAAGCCAATGAGTTCTTGACCACGCCATAATGGCAGACAGAGTGTTGCAGTAATGCCGAACTGTTGCCGGCGGATTTGCGATATTAACTGCAAGGAGGGTTCCTCCTCCAGCACGACCACTCCGCCTGCGGCTCGATACGCCTCGAAATTTGGGACCATCAGACGAGGAGTCCGGAGGGTTTGCCACAGTTCCCATTGTTCCGGTGTATCCCCATAGCCAGCCGCCGCAATGAAGGCATTATGTTCTGGTCGCCACAAGGCAACGTGGCTGTAATCACAATCCAAGGCCTCAGCTGTCAGGCGGCAAAGCCGCTCCAGGAGCACGGACCCCCCAAGCAAAGAGAGCAACTCCTGACCGATCTGTGCGAGAGTCGTGGCGATGCCTGCTTCCTCTCGGAGCGCTTCCTCTAGGTGTTTGTGTTCGGTCATGTCAGTAATAACCCCTTGCACGCCAACCGGCTGCCCCTCTTTCGACACGAGCCGACAGGAAATCTGCACCCAACGAATCTGCCCTGTTCGTGTCAGCACTTGACACTCGCCCGCCTTCACATCTCCGGTGAGGGATTTGTGAAAATTTTCCAGAACCGTGGATAACCCTTCTGCGAGCAAGAACCTGGTAAAAGGACGACCGATGAGGTCTACAGGCCGATATCCACTCAGTGATTCCACAGCTGGGCTGATGTAGGTGATGATGCCGGTCTCGTCTACGGCATAGATGACATCGTTGATATTCTCGACGAGGTCGCGATACTTTTCCTCTGATTCTTGCAAGGCATGTTGAGCCTGTTGGCAGGCAATGAGAGCTTGTTCCTTCTCCTGGTAGAGTCTGGCATTGGAGACAGCGATCGCAGCCTGCTCCGCAACTGTTTCCAGCAAGGCTTCTTCATGCTCAGAGATAAAGTGCAGCGGAGTCCACACGACCTCAAGGCTGCCGACAACCTGCCCCTGAACAAACAGAGGCGCTAACAAGATCGACAGGAGCGGGGGGGAAGCGCTAAGCCGTTCAGCCTGTGCCCATACGGCAGGCCATTCTTGACGAGTGAGCTGCACAATACGTAGCGAACGTCTATGGGTAGCGACCCATTCGGTTAAGGAACCTCCCAGGGGATAACACAGCGTACGAAAAGTCCCATCTGTGCCATATGTCGTGGTGAGCTCGGCCTCGCAGGTTTTCTCATTATGGAGAATCACCGATGCCATTGGCGCGGTAAAGAGCTGCGCCGTCTCAGAGATAATTCGCTGGAGTACCTTGTGCAGAACAAGAGTATAGCTAATCGCACCGCTGATGCGATGC
>CAZCWX010000199.1:0-4603 GCA_964502465.1 uncultured Enterobacteriaceae bacterium
GTTTGTTGCGGTCGATCTTCTCCTGGCTGCGTTCAGCCGGAGGCTTGCGATTCTCGTAAATGACGCCGATGACCGGCGGGACAAACTGGCTGTTACAAAACTCGACCCACAAGCGCATGTGCGCCTTTGCACCCGGATCTGTCGGTGCTAGTGGGGGGGTTGGATATTGTTCTTCCAGATACTCGTCACAGATGGCCGACTCGTAGACCCACGCATCCTTTTCGACCAGGACAGGAACTTTCCCGTAGGGATTGAGTGTAAGATACCAGGGCTCTTTTTGTTCCTGGTTGGGCAGATCCATCAGGATACGATCAAAGGGCAGGTTTTTCTCTTGGAGGACGATCCTCGTCCTCATGGCAAAGGGTCAAGGTAAATAATCAAAAAGTTTACGCATGGCGGCCTCCTTTGGTTGTAGTCTGCTCTGTTCCTACTTCTCCACATAATAAAGCCAGCAACGTATCGCAACTTTCTTGCAGTGGACGAGTCGAGCGTTCGACCTTGACCAGCAACTGGGCTCCTTGAGTGAGTTGGAGGAGAAAATGGGCAAGGTGCAGCGGATCGAGCGCTGCAGAGATTTCCCCCTGCTTCTGCGCGACCTGAAACCGTGCCGCCAGGGCCGTGGCCGCGGTAGAGAAACACTCGACGAGTTCTTTCCGCAGCTCATCACTCACTGTGCTCAGTTCCTGGGCCAGGTTCCCCACTGGACACCCGGAGAATTGCTCTTCGGCTTTTTCAAAATCAATCAGGGTGTGAAACCAACAGGTAATTTCCTCGCGCAACGGCGTGGTCCCAGTAAAAATGCGCTGCACTCGTTTGAGGATGAGGGGTTGCCGGAGTTTCACCACTTCCGCGCACAGCGCCTCTTTACTGTCGAAATGAAAATAGAATGAGCCTTTCGGCACCTGGCACTGCTGCAAAATTTCCTGGAGTCCGGTGGTCTGAAAGCCTTGCCGATACGCCAGTTCGGCGGCAGTGCGGATGATTTTCGCCTTGGTGGATTCACCCCGTGTCGTCATACGTTGTAGATCATCGGTCTAGCAGTGTAGAGCCACCTTAGGAAAGGGATCTGGTGGAGTCAAGGGTTGCTGGCGAAAGGGTTAGATTTCATACATGAGCGCCTGTGCACGTCGTCGCTGGCTCTGCGCAGCACGGCGACAGAGGTCGGCTAAGGTGATCTGCTCAAGCACGGCGTTCATGCCTGTTCCTACCTCCACCATGACGGCTCGTAACCAGCACTGCATCAGATCGAAGCAGTCTGAACATTTCACTGGAGCCTCAGTGTTCGCACAGGGAAGCGGGGCAATCGGGCCCTCAACGGCGCGCACGATATCTCCCAATGTTACCCCTGCCGGAGCCTCGCGTAAGGCATAGCCACCGGTTTTGCCGCGACTACTTTGGACAATTCCTGCCCGTTTCAAGGCCAGGAGTACTTGTTCGAGGAATTTTTTGGGAATTTTTTCTTGATCCGCAATCTCTTGAATCGACAGTACCTCTGGCGCTGTCGGAGAGCCGAGACAGGTTAACGCGCGAATAGCGTACGCACTTTTTCTTGAGAACTTCATAATCACTATATAATTAGTAGACAATAAGACCACAAGTCAAGAAGAAAGGTTTTTAATATTTCTCGCCTCCTGGCGGAAATCACTTGACACAAGCAGGAAAAAAGCGATAATCAGGGCCATATCTCCCTAATATCTATAGAATTAGTAGATATTAAAAGGCGTAACGATTATGCGAGAAGCCCCAAGTTGGGATCTGGTGTTCAAGCGCAACGCCATTGAACGCCTAAAACGAGAAAAATTTCCCTTAGAGATTCTCCAGGAGATCCCGCAGCTTGCCGCTCAAGGGTACGAGAACATCCCAGAAGAGGATATCGTCCGCTTGCAGTGGTACGGTCTGTACCACGATAAGCCAAAGGTCGGCACCTTCATGCTGCGGGTGAAGATTCCCAGCGGGATTCTCTCCCCGCGGGGTCTGCGAGCGATCGGTGAGATTTCCGTCACATACGGCGGTAACTCCGGCGAGCTCACGACCCGGCAAAACATTCAGTTGCACGGCATCCGGCTCGATACTGTGCCTGAGATTTTTGCGACGCTGGCTCGCGCAGGGCTCACCACGGTGTGTGGGTGTGGAGATACTGTCCGCAACATCACCGGCTGTCCAGTCGCCGGCTTGGAACGTGCTGAATTATTCGACACCGCTCCCCTCGTCGCTGAGGCAGCCAGCTTCTTTTACGGCAACCGGGAATACTCCGATCTCCCACGTAAGCATAAAATCACCATCGCGGCCTGCCCCGCCCAATGCAACGGGCCGGAAATTAACTGTGTGGCCCTCATTGGTGTGAGCACAGTCACTGCTGGAGAAGAGCGCCTGGGCTTCGCCGTCAGAGTAGGAGGTGGGCAAACCTCTACTCCCCGTCTCTCTCGTCACCTCGGCGTGTTTGTCGAGATCGCTGACACCATTCCTGTGCTGCGTGCCATTCTGGATGTGTGGAAGAGCGACCCGCGCTATCGGCTCTCGCGGGTCAAAGCGCGCCTCAAATTCATGATCGATGATTATGGTCCAGAGAAGTTTCGCGAGATGGTGGAGGAACGGCTCGGTCGCAAACTCGCAGATTTTCCCCAATTGCCGGTACCGGTGGGTGAAACCGACCACATCGGCATGCATGCACAAAAACAAGAGGGGCTCTCTTACATCGGGTTCCCCGTGTCGCTCGGGCTGGTGACCGGCGAGCAGATGATCCAACTTGCTGATCTCGTCGAAAACTACGGAGGGGACATTCGTCTGACCCGTCAGCAGAACCTCATTCTCACCCAGGTTCCCGAACACCGGCAAACCGAAATCATCGACCGTGTGGCTGCAATCGGCTTTCCGCTGCACATCAACCGCATCCGTGCCCTGAGCATCGCCTGTACGGGTGAGCCGTTCTGCAATTTCTCGGTGACTCCGACCAAAAGTAAACTAGAGGAGATCATCACTCATTTGGAAACGACTTTTGGCCAGGCGGTAGCAAGTTTACAGATCAACCTTGATGGCTGTCCGCACGCCTGCGCCCATCACTGGACCGGCGACATTGGTCTGCAAGGCACAACCGGGCGTGGCTCAGGAGGAGAGAAATTAGAAGCGTTCGACATCATCCTCCGGGGAGGACTTGGGGCCGAGGCAGCCATTGGCAAGCCGCTGTTGCGCCGGGTGCCATCCGAGAAGGTCGAGGAAAGCCTCGAACGGATCGTCCGGGCCTATGTGAATGACAGGCAAGAAGGAGAAAACTTTCAAGCATTTTGTCATCGCCGCACCGACGAAGAGTTGATCGCTATCGCTGCGGTGGCAGGGGCGGTCGCGGGACAAACCAACGCAGAAGCACAACAGGCTGTCACAGTAGTTGAGGGGTAACAATCGCAAACAAGAGGAAACGGATATGGAAGAACGTGTGGTACTGGATGAGTTGGAAGCTGGAGAACTCGCCATCGAGTTTGATGATCAAGAACCTCAGGATGTCATCGGCTGGGTACTGGAGCGCTTCGGCGATAAGGTCGCGATTTGTACCAGTTTACAAGCCGAGGGCATGGCGATCGTCGATATGGCCTGGCGGATCAATCCGCACGTGCGGGTCTTTACAGTTGACACGGGTCGGTTGCCACAAGAAACCTATGAATTGATTGATCGCGTACGAGAGAAATACGGCATTCCGTTCGAGGTCTATGCGCCAGATGCGCATCAGGTTGGCGCCATGGTGCGCAGACATGGGGTCAATCTCTTCTATCGCGAAGTGCCGCTGCGACTCCTCTGCTGCCAGGTCCGCAAGGTGTTGCCGCTTCGTCGCGTGCTCTCTCAGTTAGACGCGTGGGTCACCGGGCTGCGGCGTGAGCAGTGGGCCACGCGCTCGAACATCCGCAAGATTGAGCTTGACCATGACCATGGCGGCATCGTCAAGGTTAATCCCTTAGCTGACTGGGCTGAAGAAGAAGTGCGGGAATACATACGCGCGCACGATGTCCCGTCTCACTCGCTCTACGACCAAGGCTATCCCAGCATTGGCTGCGCCCCCTGCACTCGCCCGATTCAACCAGGCGAGAACCCGCGTGCCGGACGCTGGTGGTGGGAGAACGGCGCCCCCAAAGAATGTGGCATGCATTGCGCCATTGAAACCGGGGGCTTTGAGCACGAACTGGAAGCGATTTTGGGACATACGACGGTTTCCATTTGAGGGAGATCCATGTTGGCTCTTGATGACCTGCAAAAGGATATGCTGGAACGCGAAATTCGTGCGTTCGTCAAAGAGGTTGCCGATCCTGAGGCCCGGTCTCGTTATGCAACCTTTCTTCAAGAAGTAGAGGGTGGAGAGGTGAGCGAGGAGCATGCGCGCCTCCTGGCTGGCCTGTTGGAAGTTGTTCTGGAAAGCGGCCGAGCCCGCAAACTCTATGGCCCTGCAGGTGAAAATTCTCTGATTTCGCTTTTTCAAAAGACCCCGCAGGGCTCTGCGCTGACGCAACAGGCAAACGAGGTGAATCAGGCACTCAAAGGGATCGAAGACCAGGTCATAAAAAAAATGGCTTTTCGTCCTTCCAAGCCAGGCTCCTGGGTGTTGACCCTACAAACTGAC
>CAZCWX010000200.1:0-3137 GCA_964502465.1 uncultured Enterobacteriaceae bacterium
ACGATGGCGGAGTTTATCCCTCCAGACCTCCCTCTCACACGGGTGGAGATTATCCCGCCCGCTATTGACCCGTTAAGCCCGAAGAATCTTCCCTTGCCAGAGAGTATGGCACGACAGGTGCTGGATTGGATCGGTGTCCGACTCAACCGCCCTCTCATTACGCAAGTGTCGCGGTTTGATCCCTGGAAAGATCCACTTGGGGTGATCGCTGCCTATCGGCTGGTCCGTCAGCAGATCCCGAACGTGCAGCTGGCGTTGGTTGGTTCCATGGCGCTCGACGATCCAGAGGGATGGGAGGTGTACCACCAAATCATAGCGGAGAGCGCGGCTGATCCGCAGATGCACGTGTTCACGAACCTCACAGGTGTCGGCAACATCGAAGTGAACGCCTTCCAGCGGCTCTCTGACGTTATTGTGCAAAAGTCTCTCCGCGAAGGGTTCGGACTGGTCGTCTCAGAAGCACTGTGGAAAGGGACACCAGTGGTGGCCGGTCGGGCCGGTGGCATTCCGTTGCAAATGGCTGACGGAGTTGGTGGGATGCTTGTCGACAGCGTAGAGGAGTGTGCTGCGGCTATCATCCGTCTTTTGCAGAACCCCCAGGACGCGAAAGTATTGGCAGAACGCGGCCGTGAGCGCGTGCGTGAACATTTCTTGCTGCCACGCCTGCTTGTGAACGAGGTTTCGCTCATGCTCGATCTGGCACGAGCGCGCCCGATTGAGCGCATTCCAGCGAGCGCCTCAACGCAGCGTGATGTGGTGTGCGGGATGGCAATTGGTGAAACGACCCACGCACTGACCGCGACCTTTAGCGACCAGCTGTACGTGTTCTGCTCCGAGGTGTGCCGAGCACGATTTTTGGAAACCCCACAGCGTTATGTCGGTCCCGAAGATCAGAAATCATAGGAGTATGAGCTGAGGTGTATACAGCACTATGCAGACCAGCAATGACAGAAGGAGGGCATATGAGCAGCTTATTGAAGGATCCCGTGTGCGGGATGACGGTTCAACCCGGGAATGCGATCACCGCCTCACACGACGGCCAGATCGTCGCCTTCTGTTCGGAATTCTGCCGGAGCACATTTCTCACACATCCAGAGCGGTACGTGCGAGCACTTGTCACCCCGAGTTCAGAAGAGGCAAACGGCCAGCGGCGGATCGCGTACTTTTCCATGGAAGTCGCCGTCGGTGCACGTATGCCTATCTATAGTGGCGGGCTGGGCGTGCTCGCTGGCGATACGCTAAAATCTTGCGCTGACCTGAAGATTCCGATCGTGGCGGTCAGCCTCCTCTATGCGAGAGGGTATTTCGAGCAAAAGCTCGATGCCTGGGGCAATCAGCAGGAGCTGCCAGTTACTTGGGATCCTGCCCGCTTTGCGCGCTTGCTCCCAACAACCGTGCGTGTGCATATCGAAAACCGCCCAGTCACCGTTCGAGCTTGGCAGTATACCATTGTCGGAATGACCGGAGACACTGTCCCTCTGATTCTCCTCGACACCAATGTGGCGGAGAACGCAACACAGGACAGGGCGCTCACCTTCTCTCTCTACGGCGGTGATGAACGGTACCGTTTGGCCCAAGAAACTATTCTTGGTATCGGCGGGATACGCATGCTCCGCGCCCTGGGGTACACGCAGTTGCAGCGATTTCATATGAACGAGGGCCACGCTGGTCTGTTGACCCTGGAACTCCTGCGCGAACGACAGGATCAGGCGAGCACAGAATGGGATTTCAACAGGGTCCGGGAGCAGTGCGTGTTCACGACCCACACACCGGTGCCAGCCGGTCACGACCAGTTTTCGTATGATCTCGTGAAAAGCATTGTGGGCGAGATCATCCCACTCGAGGTGACTCAGATGCTGGGAGGCAGAGAACGACTGAACATGACACTGCTCGGCTTGAACCTGAGCCAGTACATCAATGGCGTGGCGAAGCAGCACGGAGCAGTCTCGCAGGAGATGTTCCCTGGCTACCCGATCGACTCCATCACCAATGGCGTGCATTCCGTTACCTGGACCTGCGACAGCTTCAAGGCTTTATATGACCGCCATATCCCTGGCTGGCGGAATGATCCGGCCATGCTACGCCATGCCATTAGCATCCCTACGCACGAGATCTGGACGGCACATGGTGAGGCGAAGGCACGGCTGGTCGAGGAGGTGTGCAAGCGGACTCAGGTGTCGCTCAACAACGAGACGCTCACTCTTGGATTTGCGCGCCGAGCAACGCAGTACAAGCGGGCCGATCTGGTGTTGACTGACCTCGGGCAGCTGCTGGATATTGCGAGAACCGTCGGGCCGATCCAGTTCGTCTTCGCCGGGAAAGCCCATCCCAAGGATGAACCAGGCAAAGCGTTGATCCGGTATGTATTTCAGGTCGCACAACAGCTCAAAGATCAGGTTGCGGTCGTCTATCTGGAAAATTACGATATGGAGCTGGCTCAACTGCTCACTGCTGGTGTAGACGTCTGGCTCAACACGCCGCTGCGCCCCCGAGAGGCTTCTGGCACCTCAGGCATGAAAGCCGCCCACAACGGCGTGCCCAGCTTCAGCATCTTGGACGGCTGGTGGATGGAAGGCCACATTGAAGGAGTCACGGGCTGGTCTATTGGCCCCGAGCCTACAGTCCGCTCCCAGCAGGACGAGCTGAAGACGCAGGATGTCAAGGATTTTTACCACAAATTGCGGACAGTGATTGTTCCGTTGTTTTCTCACAACCGAGAACAATGGCTGGAGATCATGCGGCAGACAATTGCGTTCAACGCCTCGTTTTTTAATACCCACCGCATGGTCCAGCAATATGCAGCGAATGCGTATGTGTGAGAGAGATTCGCAAAAATAAAGAAGAGAATGTCTACCTGGACATCGTGAAGATCATCGAGGCGATGAAGTAAGGGTTTTGCAAAAATGGGAAAAAGAGAGAGGAAATTTCTTACATTTGAAAAAAACAACAATTTGTCTTAGAATGTTAAGCTGGTTTCCTAAAAGAAAAGCCTAGCACGATAGTTGCACTAAAGGCAAAAAGGAAATTTTGTGATCGGCAGCAAGAGAAAAGCGAGAAAACGGCATCAATATATTCATTGGAGCGTACTGTCATTTGTCGTTTTCTATTTTCTGAGCTTGTGCACTATTAATCCTCTT
>CAZCWX010000201.1:0-5738 GCA_964502465.1 uncultured Enterobacteriaceae bacterium
AGCCGATATAACTCTGCCTCGTAGAGACGCTCCCCACTCCGGTGCATTGCGGCCTCAGCTTCGGCAAGTATGGCAAGCCCGTCTTCTACCTGACCTGCTTTTCCAAAATTGTCAGCTAAAGAAGCGAGCCATCCTGTCTGCCCTAACTCTGTCTCCACTTCTTTTAATGCGCCCATACCCTGCTGTATCCGTGCTCTGCCTTCCTCCCTTTGCCCTTGTCTCAACAGTAATTGACCCTGTTGAATAATGCCTAGCGCCCAAAAGTAAGGAAACTCCTGCACCCGTGAAAGTGTGACCAGTGTTTCTGCGTGCTCCTGGGCCACTTGTGTCTCACCATGGAATTGGTGGAATCCGACAGCGAAGAAGAGGGCAAACGCCCGGCTATGCGGGTGAGCAATCTCTTGGGTTAAGGTCAATACCTTAGAGACTTTTTGCCGGGCCTGAGCAGGATAACCAAGCAAGCTCAGTGCCCAGGCGCAGAAACCAAGGCAACCCACCCTGGCGTCGATGCCATAACTCACAACGATGTCGCTAGGCTGCTGGGGATTGTAACATCCCAGCGCTTGCTCAAGATGCTGTTGGGCAGCGAGCAAATCTCCACGATAGAGCAAAGCTCCTCCCACTGCCTCGTGAGCCAGCACTAAGCAATCCGAGTCTTGCCCTTGTTGAGCGAGGAGCAAGAGCTGTTCGGCATCCTCGCTGGCAGTCCGTACCTTTCCCTGCGAGAAATGCGCTGCCCACAGTCCCCAGATGACTGGAAAGAGTTGTGCTGTCTCCCCGATCTGTTGACACAACTCTCGCGCCCGGTTGTAGGCGCGCTCGACTTCAGGAGCCCCCCACCCTTTTGTGGCGATTAACACGGAGCCAAGGGTTGTATAGAAGACGAGTTCTTGATGAGTACGCTTTTTGGAATCCGGCAAATGCTTCAGGAGTTCGAGTCCCTTTGTCAGATGCTCAAATGCCTCGCGATAGGCATATCGCCGGAGCGCATTTTCTACCGCTTGCTGAAGGTACTGTACGGCCTTCTGATAATTTCGCCCTTGTTCAAAATGCACGACCAGTTCTGCGGTAATTTCTTGCACGCGATTCCCATACCCCGTCTCCTTTCGCTCGCCGATCCGCCGATGAAGGATGAGACGTTCCCCTGCTGTCAGCCGCTCATACAGCACGTTTTGGTACAGCGCATGGATAAAGCTATAGCGCCCAGCCACCGTTCCGTCTGGCCATTCGTCTACTCCGCCTGACCGCAGAAACTGATCATGTCGTACTAACACTGCGCACCAGCGTTCAACCCGCACGCCCTCCTCTTCTAACCCTGCCGCTACCGCCGCAGCCGAGAACTCCACTCCTGCCACGCTTGCTGCCTCTAACACGCGCTGTTCCTCAGGGTTGAGTTTCTCGAGGTGTTTCTCGATCAACCGTCGCAAATTCTCAGGGACCCCGATCGTAATGCCCTCAACGTCGACGGAGAGTTCCCACTGTCCGTCTGTTTGCTGAATCGCTCCTTGTGCAAGCAGGTAGTCAGTCGCATTCACCATGAACAAGGGATTCCCCTCGGTCCGCTGGTGAATCACCTGTGCCAGTCGGACTGGGAATGAGTGTCCTGGAAATCTCGTAGCCAGATATTCATCAACCTCCGCTTCGGTGAGAAACTTGAGCGACACCTCTTCACATTGCCCATGCGCCTGCAATTCCTGCCGGACGGCCTGTAGTGGATGTCCAACCCCGAGTACTTCCGTTGGTCGATACGACGCAATCAATAGCAGCCGTGCCGGTTCACGCCGCCGCGCCAGATAGGCGAGTAAATCCAGTGTCGAATAATCTCCCCATTGCAAATCTTCTAACACCAGCACTAACGGCCGCTCCGCAGCCAGGGCTTCTACGACCTCTGCCATTTCGCGCAACATGCGTTCTCGTGTTGCCCCCTGAATCTTGCGCTGTAAGGTGTCTAACTCGCTGGGACTCAGCAGCGCCGGCATCTGCACCAACCACGTCGGAGCATGCTGGTCCAAAAGTCGAATGAGAATCTTGCCCGCTGGCCCTCGACACAGGCGTCCAAGTACGTCGAGGATCGGCAAATAGGCTTCTCCCGCACCATAGTGCTCCACGCATAGACCCAACCCGATCCGCGCTTCTCTCTGGGCTGCCACGCGTTCCAAGAAGGCATCCAGTAAGGTCGTCTTGCCAATTCCCGGCTCCCCCGTCACAAAAATGACTTGCCGCTTGCCTTGCAATGCCTTCTCCAGTCGGCTCTGCAGCGTGTGTAATTCTGCTGCCCGGCCGACGAGGCCGATGGGAGGTTGGAGGTTGGCAATTGCCAATTGCAGATTTTTCCCTTTCGCCTTCGCTCCTTGAACTCTCAACCCTCTGAGACTCTGCACGCCAGACTCTACACTCGTGACTTCGGCGATGAACCGATATCCACGGCGAGGAACTGCCTGGATGAATCGCGAGGCAGTTGCGGTATCTTTCAATGCCTTGCGCAGTTCTCGAATACACACGATCGGGACTGAGTCGCTGACATAGGTCCCAGCCCAGATTGCTGCAAGCAGTTCATCTTTCGTGATGAGTTGCCCGGCACGTTCCACCAAGAAACGCAGCACAGCAAACGTTTTCGGCCGCAGTGGGATGGCGCGTGTCCCCCGCCATAAACACCCACTAACCGTATCAAGACGAAAGGAATGAAAGATAAACCCTTGTCCTTGCAGCATTTTTTCTCTCTAAACAGTCGAATAAAAATTGAATCGAAATTGTATCGTTTTTTTACTGACTTTCTCCTCTGACCCTGCCTATACTCCCTGCGCACGTTTGTGAAAGATCAGACGCGCGGCGTTATATCACAACCAGAGTAAAAAAGTGAAGCGAAAAATATCGGGCAAGAAAGGAGGTGCGTAAAATTCTGTCAACAGGAGAGCTTCTTTCTGATCTGAATGGAGCTGAAGATGGGACTGTGAGAGAGATAACCGGTAGAGAGGCACGTAAGGAGGGAGTATGCAGAGAAGGGCAACACACAGCAGGCAGGGGATCAAACTTGGTTTGCTACTGGGGACTATCAGTATCCTCACCTGGGGAACGAGTGCATGGGCATCGACGCGGTTTGGGCCAGACATCGAAGTGCAGGCCTGGTACCGTATGCGCCACACCTTTCAGACCGACGGCACTGAGCACTTCGACTGGGTGCAATGGCGCAACGAAGCCTATGTCTGGCTGATCTACAACAACATTGTGAAAAACAATACCTTGCGGCCATTCAATCTCGATTGGCATATTCCCTTTGTGGAGAATCTAGCCTTTAGTGGCCGCTATCGCGCCCGGGTCGATCCGGTCTATTACCTGCGCAAACATTATCGCAATCTGTACGATGAAGAGCTGCGCCAAAATTTCTTCAAGCCGGAGGACGGCTTTCGCGACATCCATGCCGATATGGACCACGGGAAAATTGGGCCTGGCCGCCTCTCCTCACGCATTGGCTTTCAGCAGATCGTTTGGGGCGAATCGGACCTCTACCGTTCGCTGGATATTATCAACCCGCTGCGGATCGATCAGAACTTTGCCATCGGAGAAAAGTTCGACGAGTTTCGCAGCCCGATCCTGGCGTTCAAGTTCTTTTACGACATCGGGAATGTCGGTGAATCTTTCTCCAATGTCGGCATTGAAACCTTTTATACGCCCCGCTATCGCAGCGGCGCGACTGACCTGATCCAAGAGAACGCCTTTCGGGTATACTACCAGGCAGACAGATGCCTCACCCCGGACGGGCAACTCTTGACCTTCAGCTATGCCAACTGTGGCCAGAATGACACCCGCTTCCTCCCCCGCCGGCCCAACTGGGTCGGACAGCGCCGCTTTGGGCATCCCTGGTCGTTTTTTGGCGTGGGGCCGAACGGTCAGGCAACGGCAGCGGACTATTTCTGCATTACGGGAGAATGTCGGCCGGAAGTCGCCGGCGAGCGCGGCAGTGTGATCTATAACATCCACAGACGCAACAAGAGTCACCTCACTCGCGGCACCTCGTGGAACGGGGGCATGCTCAGCGGTGGGGGGGTGCGGATCGTCGGCACGACGTGGTTTGGCGCACAGGTGTCGCTTAACTACCTCCTCCTGCCGCTGGGGCCGACGGGGGAAGCCGATGCCAATGGTGTCGCTGAGGCGCTGACGGAGGGCCGCGTGTATGGCTCTATGCCTTTTGGGGGCGTGGACCCGTCTGGGCCGCTGGAAGAGGGGTTACGCCGCTGCCTCTCCGCCAGTGGGAAAAACAATTCCAAAGGGCGCAACAACGATGCAGTTATCCTCACTGGCTCGGATCTCTATGGCTATGATTGGCCGGAGCGCCGGCTGGACGCCAATGGCAACCCCTTACGCAGTGCCAAACAAAAGCAGGCCGCGCGCACCCCGATCACGCTCTGTGTGAACCCCTACCATAAGTTGCGGTACTCGAACATTCTCGGCTTTACCATGACGTACAACGATTTCGATTACACAGGCGCGGTCATTCGCCTTGAGCAGAGTGTCTCGACCCGCGAAGGGCGCAACAAATTCCCTGGTCGCACCACCAAGTTCCCCCATATAGTGTACACCACCCCCGTGTGGCGGAGCATGGTGGGCTTTGATCTGTTCTCCTCTTTGTCGAACTATCCAGGGATGGGGTGGACACGCAACTTACCAGGAGATTTTGGCACCCAGGCTTCGTTCCTGAGCTTTCAGTGGCTGATGATGTACGTGCCCTCGGCCTCAAATACCTTTAGCTACACGACTAACTGTACCGGGACCGGCCGCCCCTCACCGCCTGGTCCGCAACCAGGCGACCGCCCTGGCTGCACCAACAAGCACTGGAACCATTTCTTTACGCTGGGGTTTGCGGGCCAAGGGTACTTCAAGAGCAAACTGGAACAGCGGACGGCGGTAGCGTTTGAGCCGCGCGGGAAGCAGTGGTTGCTCTATGGGCAATGGTGGTGGCGCGATTTCTTCAGCCTCCCCGTTGACCTGTCGGCGGGCGTGAGTTGGTTCCCCAGCAGCCGCATGGACCATTCGTGGACCGCACTCAACTTCTTTACCGAACGTAATCTGTTGTGGTTCGAAGCCACATATTATCTGCTGTAACGAGGAGTTGGGTGGGTCGCGGCCCACCCAACTCACAAGTTTTCAGACCCAGTTCAGCGGGGACAAAGCTGAAACTATAGCGGAAAACTTTTCTTGGTAGGTTTCCGCACCTTTTCTTTTGGTCATACCCATGCGGGGGTACGGCATGCTGTACCCCCGCTCTGTATTCCCATGCTACGCTCTTGCCCTTTGACTTCCCCTTCGACAAACTCAAGGTACGCTCACAGTGAAAGGAAGGGATGATGGCAGAGCCAATCAGCATCTACCTCGTTCGTCATGGTCGGCCACGGGCTGGATTTGCCGAGGCAGTGGACCCGGAGTTAGACGAGGTTGGCGTAGAGCAGGCACGGACGATGACCTTAACACTTGGACCACTCGGACCACTCCAACTGATCACCAGTCCGCTCAAACGAGCTCGTGAAACCGTGCGACCACTTGAAATGCTTTGGGGAATGCCAGCTCAGGTCGAGCCGGCAGTGGCCGAGATTCCAGCCCCGACGACAGACCTGCAAGCCCGTGCAACCTGGGTACGACAGATGCTGCGGCAGTGTTGGAGTGATCTCCCACAGGGGTATCAAGACTGGCGGAACACGGTTGTTTCCTTCTTGCGTGGACTGCAAACCTCGACCGTGATCACG
>CAZCWX010000202.1:0-5523 GCA_964502465.1 uncultured Enterobacteriaceae bacterium
GTTCGCCCGTGTTGGCACGCGGCTCGATGAGCAAACGCGTCACAGCCTCGAGCGTGGGCGCCGCGTGCGTGAGATCCTCAAACAACCGCAGTATGATCCTATGCCTGTCGCCGAGCAAGTTGCGGTGTTAGTCGCAGCCAATAGTGGGATCTTTGATGAACTGCCACTTGATCAGATTGCCTCAGCGGCAACCGCTATTCGCCACGCCGTGTCTCACCATCTACCCGACCTCCGCGAACGGATACACGCAGGAGAAAAACTCAGCGATGACGACCTTGACGCCTTGCGCGATACCGCGAGGAGAGCCGTCAGGTCACAACCCGAAGAGGAGCAAGATGGAAACGGTTGAAGCGCTACAGCGGAAAATTGCGACGACAGAGGATTTACAGTCTGTGGTAAAAACGATGAAAGCGCTCGCGGCGGTGAATATCCGCCAATATGAAAAAGCGGTCGCAGCTCTCGCTGAGTATAACCGTACGATTGAAATGGGGCTGCAGGCCATGTTGCAGATGCGTCCGGGAGGACGGGTGACCGTCAGGCCCGCACCCAAAAGACATGTCGGAGCGATTGTCATCGGTTCTGACCAGGGGATGTGTGGTCCGCTGAACGAGCAAATCGTCGCCCACGCGATCACGACTATGCGTGAGCTCGGGGCCGCACGAGAAAACCGCACGATCCTGGCAGCCGGCCTCCGCGTGACCACCCGCCTTGAAGACGCCGGAGAGTTTATTGAGCACAGTGTAGCGGTTCCCGGGTCTACTGACGGCATCACGCCGCTGGTCCAGGATATCCTCATCACCATAGATGAATGGCGCGCACAGCGCGGACTGGATCGCATCGTCCTCTTCTACAACCGCTTTCTCTCGGGGGCGTCCTATCGTCCCCACACGGTTCATTTGCTGCCCCTCGATACCGAATGGCTCCACAGCATCGAGAAACGCGCATGGCCCTCGCGTGCCCTGCCGCTCGTCACGATGAACCACGATCAGCTCTTTTCACGTTTGATCCGGCAGTATCTGTTTGTCTCGCTGTACCGTGCCGTCGCTGAGTCGCTGGCCAGTGAGAACGCGAGTCGGCTAGCATCGATGCAAGGAGCCGAGCGCAATATTGCTGAGCGCCTGGACGAACTACAGGCGCAGTTCCACCAACAGCGCCAGATGGCTATTACCGAAGAATTGCTCGACATCGTTGCTGGCTTCGAAGCCTTAGGAGGCCGCCACCAGAGCTAACAGGCCCCAGCTGATGATTTCTGGGAGGCGGGGGTACTGAGTAACTGCCCTTTCCCCATCATCATTCCCCTTCCCGATCAGGAACCGCTCGCGCTCTCGATAGAAGAGATGCCTTCAACTCGTCCTTCACCATCCCCCGCTATACGTGGGCATCTCCGCCTCCAGCCCGATTTCCATTGAGAAATAGGCGATCGTACCGTGTGTGTTATTCATGGGTATGTTTTTCTTCGTTAGGCTCGTTCATTCGCGGAAGCGCTGCCAGTACTACTGCCATACCAATGACATCCCCGAGCGGGATCCGCGCTTGGACCTGCCACAGTCCAGCAGGGAAGAGGGTGCTTGCCCAGGAGATTGCCTGCAGGCGTGTTTCTGCGGTTCTCCTCACCAGCATCCTCAGCGAGACAAGCGAATAATCTCGTGCCTGGCCCAGCAACGGTTGACGCGACTGCGAGCCAACCCGCCGCGAGAGTCCCCCAAGACTCCAGCGATTCAAGACGAGCAACACAACGCCTTGGCGTGCAGCTCGCACTGCTTCCACGAGGGCAACCTCAGGTTCTTCGAGAAACTCGATAGTGGTCACGAACACCACTACGTCCACCGCTCCCGTTCGCACCGGAAGCTGGTGAGCATCACTAAGGATCACCGGAAGTTCTGGCGCTTGCTTGTGTAGCTCGGCCAGCATTGTTGGCGACCGATCGAGCCCTACGACTTTTAGTCCTTTCCTGGCGAGCCATTCGGTAAAATGCCCAGTCCCACAGCCGACTTCGAGCACACTCTGCGCCGTAGGGAACGACGCCAACAGCCGGTCCAGGAGAGCCCGCTCGGCCTGATCCGCACGCTGACCGCGCGGCGTCGTATACCATGCCTCGTACCTGCTCGCCGCCCGCTCAAAAATCTCCCATGACACTGGCATTCTGACCTCAGATTGGACAGGCGTTTGACACGGTCACAGTCATCACGACGTGACCCGTGGCTGCGGCGTGGACAAACGCCTCCTGGAGCGCAGCAAATACTACTGCTACGTCTCCCGTCACCACTGTACTCATCGAACCAACCTGTGGCTGTAGGTTACGGACTGCCAACGCCTTCTGCACAGCCTCAATCGCGGGACTCAAATGTTCCTGCCGCAAAGGGTAGATGCTTATCTGTACGCTGATCACCATATTCTGTTCACCTCCTACGTGATTTGCTTCTCATCCTGCGAGCCAGTCTGGTCTGGTAACGAGAACGACGCCTAATCCGAGCATCACCACACCGCTGAGCAGCTTGAGCCAGCGGCCCTCCTTTTCCTGGAGCTTGCGCCGGCCCAGCGTTACCACCGCGATCAGCAACATGAGGCTGTCATCCAGCATGTAGGCCACGTTGTAGAGTGCCAAATATCCATAGTCCGCCCACCACGGTAACTGCTGCAGCGTCAGAATCTGCGTATACACCGCTGGGAGACCTGCCGTGCAGAGCAATTCAATCGTGTTGACGAGCACCGCCAACACGATAACCCCCATGAGTGCGCCGGTGAGGTTCTCAGCCTGGAGAATGCGCCGCACGCGTGCGTAGATCGCCGGTTTCGCTGCCTCGGGAATAGACAGTGACACACCACGGCCAAAGGAAAAGAAGTCTTTGACATTGATACCACCGATGAGCACGGCGATGCCCCCGAGTGCGAGCTGCACCGTCCGCGAGAGACCTATCAGGAGAAAGATATTGAGCCAGGCCGCCATGAAGGCAAAATACACTAGCCCGCTGACAACCACGAACGTGCCGCCGATAATAAACATCTTCTTGCGGTCCTGCAGATTGACCAGGAGAGACAATAAAAACAGCAACACCCACATGGCACAGGGGTTAAAACCATCGAGCAGGCCGACAACGAAGGTAAAAACGGGTAAGCCGAGCGTGCGAACACTCAAGGTCCCAAGAACAGTGTCTATCGTCTCGCGCTCCTGGGGCGAAACCAGAGGGCTATCAAGTAAAGCTTTGATTTGACGGCCTGTCGTTTCCGCGTTGCGATAACCGATGATGAGTGCTCCACCGACAAAGAAGGCAGGGACACCTGGCGCTTGCACATTGTGTTGCGCCGCCAAGTCTTCCAAACGCGCCAGGGCAGCAGGGTCTGCCTCCACGTTATAGATGCGGACGCGCAGTTCTGGCCGCTCCTGCTGCACCGTGTCTAAGAAAGGGGCGGCGGCTTCGCAGTGTGGACACCCTGGGCGCGTAAATACCTCGAGGTCAACGGTTGCCTGCGCTGCGCTATCGGCCTGTCCAATGGCAGCGCAGGCAAGGTGCAGCAACCACACAGTCAACAGGAATCGCGCACTGATAAGCGTGCCATGCATGATCTCACCGCCAGTGACTGTTTCATAGCTACTGCTCCCCCTCAAGGTTCAATCGCGAGTTTCACCAGGAGAAGCAGGGCAATGCCGCCGGTAAATGAAAGAAAATGGATAATATTGGTCGTCAGTTCCCGATGCTTGTTCACTTCCGGGACAAGATCAGATGCTGCGATATACAGGAAGTTCCCTGCGGCAAAGGGCACGAGAAAATCAACATCGATCTGGAATGATGCGACGTAGGCAACAAGACCGCCAAGGAGAAACGTCAAGGCAGAAAGCACATTGAGGAGCAGCGCCTTCCCTTTACTCCATCCTCCGTGCACCAACACTCCGAAATCCCCAAGCTCTTGCGGCACCTCATGCGCTGCTGCCGCGACCCATGTGGAGATCCCCAACCGGATATCGATAAGAAAAGTCCCAGCGACAGCGAGGCCTCCCAGAAAGTTGTGCAGTCCATCTCCAATTAAGATGAGATAGGTCAGAGGTTGTTTACACGCAGACGACGCCCTGTGGCAGTGGTGCCAATGAAGAAACTGCTCCAAAACAAAGAACACAGTAAAACCGCCTAGAACCCAGATAGAAACGGCAAGGTCGGTCTTTTTTTCTAGGGCCGTAGGGATCATGTGCAGGAAAGCACCCCCAAGTAACGAGCCAGCCGCAAAGGCGACGAGCGGCGAGAGAATGCGTTGAAGGGTGCGCTCTGTGAGGAGCAACGTGAGGCTTCCCACGAGCGCGATAACGCTCATCAAGATGCCACTGGCGAGAATCCATACCAGAACCGGCATCAGCTTCGCCCTCTAGCGCCTCTCATCTGGCGTTCTGTTCAGATCGGGGCGAAAGGGCTGGGAAGAGCGAGTCACTGTCCTTTACTTTGTACCATCTTCTGGCCCCTGCTTGAGAAATGCGACGAGATCAATCAATTCTTGCACGATTAAGAAATGATTGTAATTGCCCATTCCCGCCTTGCCTGCTTTCAGGACGTATCCCGGTGCCGCCACCACCGTATGCGCCTTGATGATGGATTCAGCGAGATATTCTTTCGGCAGCGTGCTGTAATTGCTTAAATCAGGGCCGATTCCCCCGGCACCCGTTGGGGGCTTCTCCTTCAGTCCCTTCATGGCATGGCACGAGTAGCACTCCATCCGCATAAACACCGTCTGCCCGTCTTGAGCGTTGCCATCAGGGAAGGTGAACGTCCACCCTGCAGGAACCTTTGGCGTTGCCTGTCCCGCGGCACTTCCTACCACAGACACCATCACGCTACACATCAGAATTGGCACCATCCACTGTGTCTTCATCGCCTTTCTCCTTTCCGCGTGAACTTCGTGAGGCTGCTATTGACCATCATTGGAGAGCAGCAAAGTTTATACCAGCAGGGGCAGACAGTCATAAGCTTTGCAGTTTCTCCCTTTCGGGGGAGTTACTGAGACGAATCCGAGAGTTGGAGCGGCTGCGGTTCTCAGCTCTGGGAATTTTTCCGTCCCTTTTTCTTAGTATTGGAAAGACCCATGCTGCTGCACAGCGCACACGCTTGATGATTCACAGACAACCAGGGTGCACTGTTCTGGCATCGTTTTTGAGAGCAGAAGACAGTATTGAACACACACGGAGGGACATTATGCCGTACTGTTGTGGCTCCCATCATCACCATCATCACTGCTGGCATCCCGAGTGGGACTGGCCTGAACCGTATCCGCCGTATCCGCGGCGCTACACTGAATCACCACGCGACGATTACCTTCGTCGGCTCGAGGAGGAACGTGACCTGCAGGAGCAGCGATTGCGCCGCCTGGAGCAGGAACTGGAGGAACTCCGCCGGCAACGCCGTGGCCCGCAGGAACAACCCTGAGGGCAAACTCAAGCAGCAGTCGTTGTGAGTACCGCATTGGGCAAACCGTGAACTCCCCCAGTCTGATTGCCGATGCCCCCGAGTTCCGGGCGTAGGTGCTATCTGCGGCATCGTG
>CAZCWX010000203.1:0-3944 GCA_964502465.1 uncultured Enterobacteriaceae bacterium
GCGTTCGTGCCTCACGGCTCGTTTGATCTCGTCCTTCGCCGCCCGCGATCGGTCACCCAGATAGCGGTTCCGTGCTTCGTCCAATACGGGATAGCACTTCTCCCATAGGAGGTCGGCAGTTTCCCAGCCGAACTGAGCGAGATCAATCTCGCCACGATTGTTCAGCCGGAAGTCAATCAGACAGGCATCCATCGGGGTCAGCCAGGAAGGATCGGCGGCGTCCCACTCATCCAGCGCGATCATCGCCTCACGCTTGCTGCCAGCCATCACGATGGAGCAGTCTCCGTTCGGCCAGCGGCAAACGTAGACCCCGCTGTCCTCCTCATCGAGTTCGTCCTCCAATGCGATTTCAGGCTCGCCCGGCTCGATAGGTGGCGCATCCTCACGCCTGCACGAAACCGCATCAACAACGATGCCGACCTGCTCGAAGAGAGGGTTTCGCTCAACGAGCTCCATAAGTGCTTGCTCCGGATAACGGATGAACTCTTCGGCAGGAATGGGGCGTTCCTCGTCGCCAACAAGTGCCGAGGCGCCGGCACCAGAGGAATATGTATCCCTGGCAACCCTGGTTACCTGTGCTTCCTGCCGCTCATCGAGTTCAACTTCGAAGTGGAGGGTGAATTTTGTGGTCATGTTGTTTGCTCCAACGAACTATCGCTTTGTTTGCCCAAGTCTCAACCCTTTATAAACCCACTTGGTGTATCTGCAAAGCGAGTTGGGAGAGGCATGGCACATTTACACGGCAGGAACGGCCTCGGTCGCTGATTGAAGAAACGCAAGGCCAGGAAGAACCAGAAGCTCCGAAAGCTATGGTAGGGACGGCTTGGATCGCGGCGGAAACTGGGAACACCAACAATTTGGGGAAGTTGCAAAGTTCTCAACGCAATCAGAGCAGGCCTTTTGCCGAGCATCCTCCGAACGCGAACGTGAGTTGTTTCCTCCACTTCCAGGAGATTAGTGCTTGAGCTAACTCCAATCGCCAGTTCGCTTTGAGCAACTCATTTTGCGGGATTCAAAAGATGCCGTACAAGTAGGGCATGCGACAGCATCTCCCCCCAACCCATGCGGTCCGCAACCTGGCCCAGCCAGCTGCCGGCGGGTTTCGAAGACCCGGTGGCAGTTTCCGGCGTAGGCGGAAGTGGCTGTGTGAGTCTCGTGCGAAGAACCCACTGGCGTCGAATTTCGGGCCTCAGGGATGCCAACAGCGCGAGCGGTCAGTTGCCCCGTGGCGTCGCCAGCCGAGTGCACCTGCATCAACGCCCCAGCCTCTCATCGAGCGGCGAATTCAGCGCCCACAGATTACGTGGAGGACAACCGATGCCAAACGGCTCACGGACGATGTCTAATAGTGAGATCGGTAGGCGGCTCCTGAATGTCCGGGAGGCAGCCCGCTACCTCGGCCTCGAAGTGGACACGGTCTACAAGAAGGCACGGTTGCGGGAAGTTCCTTCCGTCAAGGTTGGTCGCGCGTTGCGGTTCGATGTCAAAGCGCTAGAGCGATTCATTGAACAGCACGCAGTTGAACCAATTGACTGAAAGGAGAACCGTTCAAGTGTCGATTAAAAAGAAGTCTGATGGTGTATTCGAAATCCGCTGGAGGGAAGGAGGCAGACACAAAAGCCTGTGGGTCCACGGCTCGCACGAACTTGCCAGGAAGGTTCTGCGCAAGAAGATGTTGGCCCGCGACGAAAACCGGCATCTCGATGTCAAACGCGAGGTCAACTTCCGCATGTCTGCGCTGATTGACCGCTATTGGAAGCACTACGGGGTCAAGAAGCGCTCGGCAAGCCGGGAGAAGAGCGTCGTGAATGGCATCCGATCCGAGTTGGGCCGGCTCTTCGTGCGCGAGGTGGACGGCAACGCCGTGGGCCGCTGGTACGAGGGGCTGACCGCCGCCCGCGGCCTTTCTCCGAGCACGGCGGTGCGGCACTTCAACGTCATGCATCACATGATGGAGAAGGCCGCGACCGTCTGGTCGGCCGAGACCGGCATCGACCGCAACCCGGCTGACCAGGTTGAGGTAAAGCGGCCCGATGACCAGCGCGACCGGTATCTTTCGCTGGAAGAGCTTCGCAGGCTCAAGCAAGCACTAGACGAGAAGAAGTACCGCAAAGGAACGAGAAAGATCAACAAGACGTTCTACCGTCTCCGGCTGATTGTTCTTATCGCCCTCACCACAGGAATGAGGGCGGCAGAGATTTTCAGCCTCGGGTGGCCGGACGTTCTCTACAACGAGGGGCTGATCGCCGTAAGGACGAAGCTCAAGGGTGGCAAGATGCGCTACGCCCCAATGCTTCCCGAACTCGCCGCAGAGCTAAGAAAGTTTCCGATCGTGTTTGGTGAAGATCGCATTTTTCCGCCCAGGCCAGGGGCGAGCGGTGATCGGCAGCGCGTGGAGGGGAGCTTCGACGATCTGCTCGAACGAGCCAGCATCGAGGACTTCCGCTTCCATGACCTGCGGCACACGTTCGCGTCCTGGTACATGATGAACGGCGGCGATCTTTATGAGCTGGCCAAAATTCTCGGCCACTCGAATATCAAGATGACCGAACGCTACGCCAAGCTGGCGAGGCAGCATATCGCCAGGACAGGCAGCACGGCTCGGGAGATCTGGAAGCTGATGGAACCGGATACCAGCGCAAGCGGGAACGCCGGTTGACGGATGTACGTTTATTGTACGAGTGAGTGAAAACCCATGTTTCCGGTCGCTTCTAAGCCCTTTAGAATATGGTGGCCAGGGACGGAATCGAACCGCCGACGCCAGCCTTTTCAGGGCCGTCTACCGAACCGTAAACGATTCTAAATCCTTGGCACGCGGAGAGTTGCCAGGCAAGCACGATGGGACCGTTTGGGCCCATTTGGGACGGTTTCGGTCGCTCGATGTGTCTGTATTGTGTCCCGTGGTTTGAAGGCAATCGTGACCGCCCACAGAGGCAGTGCAGTGTAACGTTGACACCCTCCCTTCTTGTTGCAATCGCTGCGTGAACAGAACGGCCCACTGACGATCGAGGCTCATGCTTGTTTGGCCTTCCGAGGATATCGTACTCGATCCTCCCCTTTCCGCAAAATGACATTTTTATCGCCAAGACCCGTGGAGCGAGACTTCGAGTGGGCCAGCTTCTTTGACCGCGCCGGTTGAACAACTTGGCAATCGCCGGCAGAACCCAAAAAGCCCTTCCGCGTTGTGAATGATCGGACCAGTATTGGGCGCCTTTGAGATCGTCGTTCCAACCGAGGTTTGTTGATGGTAACAAAAGGCGATGTCGTTGGATGTCCGAGACTCGCCAAGCATCCCGTGGGAGCGCAACCACCAAGGGCTAGGCAACCGGCAACTCGTGACCGACAAGCTTCAAGCTACCCGGCTGCCCACCGAGAGGTGTTCCCATCAGTCACCCATCGAACCGGTCAATGCGAGAACAACCTAGCCAAGTTCTCCGACCAGACACCCTGGGGCAGGAACAAAGCGTCGCTTGAAATCGGCGGCACAGGTTCAACGATTACTCTCCGTCCACGCCCCATTCACAACCTCTTCCGAGTGGCACGTCGTTATCTCAGAGCGATCCACTAGCGACTCCTCCGGCAGCGCGACCTTTCATTGACCGGAAGAAAGTGGCGTGTGCCTGCTGAAAGCGAGATGCCCTCGGGGCACTTCAAGGCAACATCGCCTCGGGTCATTAACTTGACAATGCCCCCTGACGCGGCCGGATCGAGATCCCATCCACATTTCGACTGATGGCGAGGTGGGTTAAGAAACGGTTGACGTCACTCTTGGCGAGTTCGCGCGGATGAATGCCGCCATGAAACGCGAGAAAGCGGCGAATCCACTGGAGGTAAGCCTCTTCGGTACGGCGGCTATAGTGCCGGCTGCGCAGAGCTTCAACCACGCGGTCGTAGAGCCTCGGTGCCGGCTGACCAGGAAACAATCCCAGTGGTGAGCGACCACC
>CAZCWX010000204.1:0-4609 GCA_964502465.1 uncultured Enterobacteriaceae bacterium
GCCCAGGAAGTCGCCATCGACTACCATGACCGGCCTTACTACGGCAAAGGGGAGCAGGCCCAGGAGCTGTGGGTACGGGGCAAAGCCAAAGACGGAACGACCCGCTTCTATCGGGTGGCGACCGCGTATCTGGTGCTTAACGGCTGGCGTCTGACGCTGGCGCTGCATTTTGTCCTGCCTGCCGACAACCCGGTGAGCGTGCTGGACCTTTTGTTGAAGCGCGGGCGTGCGCAAGGGCTGGTGGTGAGCTGTCTGTTGCTGGACAAGGGGTTTGCGAGTAGTGCGGTGATGGAATACTTGACCCGCCAGGGGCAGGCGGCCCTAATGGCCTGTCCGATTCGGGGCACGACGGGTGGTACGCGTGCCCTGTGCCAGGGCCATAAAAGTTACGCCACCACCCCTACGTTCACGGGTCCTCAGGGAGTTGAGTGCACCGCCGCCCTGCTGGTCTGTCGGGTGTTCACCACCGCCCGTCGCACCGGCCGCCACGGGCGGCAAGCCGACTGGCTGGTGTTTATCCAGATCCCTCTGACCCTCTCCCCCCGGTATGCCCGCCACCTGTATCGCCGGCGGTTTGGCATCGAAACCAGTTATCGCTGTGAAGGGCAGGTCCGGGGCTGGACGACCGCCAAAAATCCGGCTTATCGTTTTGTGTTGATCGCCCTGGCCTTTGTGTTGCTCAATGTGTGGATCCACTTGCGCTGGTGCTTCACCCAGGTGCCGCGACGTGGGAGACGCTGGTTAGACACCGCCCGCTTCCCGTTGACGCGCTTTGCCACGTTCCTTCAGCGGGCTTTAGAGATGTGGTATGGCTGTGTCTGGGCGATTACGGCTCCTGCTCTCCCACGAGGGTAAGAAATTGAATCTACTGAGGCTCGATATGATGCACGGCTCGCTCAACAAATTTTTTACTCGTACCAATCCCACCAGGTACGTCTTGATATATTTTTCTCTCAATGGGTTTCTCAGGTGGAATGATTTCTTCTCCGCAAAACGAGCAAACAAAACTTTGCACCTCTTCCATAAGCCACCTCTTCTAGTCTTTTAAATATTATACTTCTGGCGGACTCATCTAATAAGGGGCTATAGATAAAATTGACAGTCTCCACCCACGTGGTACACTTATGTTATACTTTCTAACTTTCTAACATGAAGCACCAAGGAGACGAGGAAATGCCACTCGTAAAAGTCAAAGAGAAATTCCAAGTTACGATACCTACTGCACTCTGCAAGGCCGTGCGTCTTTCCGTTGGCGACCTGTTAGAAGCTGAGGCGAAGGGCAACACTATTGTATTCAAGCCGAAAGCTCTCGTAGACCGCGAAGCGGTAGACGCGGCCATTCAAGAAGGATTGGAAGACCTCAAAGCGGGACGCGTAACCCCGAAGTTTTCGAGTGTTGAAGAGTTTAAAGCCTACCGCAAGAAGAAATGAAGTTCCGCCTAACCACAAAAGCAGAGCGGGACTTTAACGCTCTTTCCTCTACCCTACAGGCGCGTGTTGATAAACAACTCGCGCTTCTTTTACAGAATCTCCGGCATCCTTCCCTCAGAGCCAAGAAATACGACGAGAAGAACGACATATGGCAAGCCCGCGTAAACCAAGCCTACCGCTTCTACTTCCGGATCCAGGGAGACACCTACGAGATTTTAGCCATCACGCCACACCCGAAATAATGACAACGGTTGAGCGTAGGAGGTTTCAGACAAGCCCAGAAAATTTCAGGTAAGAGCATTGGCGGTTTTAAGTAAGCCTCTTGGCGGTAACAGGTAGGCCTCTGAGTAGCAATGGAACGGAAAACCGGAATAAGGAAAGAAATTGTTGAAAAACAAAGAGGTGCAAGAGCCGCAGGAAAGTTCGTGGGGCGGACAGAGGGGGCAACACCCTGGTTAGAGGAGGAGAGGCCGGTCGCTCCTCAGCGGACCGTTTCAGCACCGGCGCTCCCTAACAAATCGGGGCCTCTCCTCAATCCGGAACTCTCACGCAGCCACAAGCCACGCGGGGCGGCGATGTCTTTGGCGTGTCGGCGCCGTCTCTGGCATACCCAAAAGGGTTCCTCCTCAGTGTTAGGGAAGGCCAAACCTCCTTCCCCATTCCTGCCGGGTCTCTTCGCCTCAGCAGGGCTTACCCCAGCTTTTCGTTCGGTTGCTACTCAGACCTCTCGTTCTTATGTTGGAATAAAGCCGCAATTCGGCCAGCACTGAGCCGATGGGGCTCTTGCTGGCGATGTACTCTGCTATACTAATTACAGACAAGGCCACGCACACTGGGCACCGCACGACATCGCGTTTCCCAGGCTTCGCCTTCCACTTCGTCCCAGATCTCCCGTGAGAGACCATATGAGACTGCTCCATGGCATCATCGCGTCCGACAGGTCACACGGCCACTCCCACGGCTATCCCTCACACCCCCACGGCCCGCTCCCAGTCTGATCCCTCTCCGGCTCCGCCTTCCATAGGCTATCCTCACACAAAACCTCAGCAAAATCCGTGCTCGCTCACTCTTGGCAGTCCGGTGGGCACTCCGACGTCGAGGTGTGGCACCACATCTCTGTCGTGGGGGCAGAAATCGAGCGCCGCGGGCTGCTGGTGCCCAACTAGCCGCGGCCGCCCCGGCCGGTCATCTGCCCCGGTGGTGACCGCCACTGTCCGCCGCCTCAGCGCGGACATTTCCGGCGGATCGCCTCCAGGGAGCGGATCTGCGTCGGCGTCAAACGAGTACGCTTCGCATCCTGGATTCTGCGGAGCCTGTCCTGAGCGAATCGAAGGGCTTCATCTAGCTACCTTGCTGTGAAAGACGGTGTGCAGGTATTGCCGTGGCATAACCCGATAAAGCTGGGACAGTAGGCTTCTAGTCAGCTTTCATGGTCTGTGAGGGGCGAGGCTTTTTAGCCAGCGAGTGCTTGCTCAACTGCACGAGGTGCACTCTCAATGACCTTCAGAAGAAGAGGAGCAAGACATCCCTCCTTCCTCAGGATAGACCTATACCTTGCTTCGCCGGAACAGTCGTGGGAGTCGCCGACCTTGCAAATCCTACAGGACAGACGTATGCAAAAAAGCGGAGGTCAACAGAGTGAACATCCGGCTCTTTTCTGATCAGTTCCTTCAACGCAATGCATGCTTCGGGCTTTTGCAACCGAGGGATGGTCGAAGGCCCCGGGCACGAGATCTACGTGGATGAGCCCGAGGAATGTCTCAACGCGCTGCGGAAATTCCTGCACTCTTTGGGATAACAGCAAGGCGGCGTTTTTTTTCGCGGAAAGGAAGCGAGTATGCACAGCAGTCAGCAGCGGATGCTGGCCACTCAGTCAGTAAGGAAGGGGCCGATCTCGCCAGTGCCCGGCTCTGGGGTTGAACCAAGCAGAGCGAGGGCCGTTCAATGTAGCTCCAGCATGGACGGCGTCTCAGAGTTATTCGTCAAGGAGGGAATGCCCGAATTTGTTCACTGAATTAAATCCCAAAGAAGCGTGCCGCGTTGTCCCCTAACACTTTGTTGACGGAGCTCTCGGGTAAGCGGGCGAGGGCCTTGCGCGCATTGGCCACTGGCGCGGTAAACCCTTCCGCATGCGGATAATCAGAGCCGAAGAAAAACTTCTCGTCGCCGACCAATTCAATCATATACGGCAAGGTGCGCTCGACCGGGTCGGCAGAGATCCAAATATTGCGCGCAAAATACTCACTCGCCGGTCGCTTCATCTGGGTGGTGTGGCCCATGTAGCTAAAGCGATAATCCAACCGATCAATCCACTCCGCCACCCACCCGCTCGCGGCTTCGATGGTGGCCACTCGCAGCTGCGGAAACCGTTCAAACACTCCGTCGTAGACCATCGTGGTGAGCGCCATCCGCGGGTCTTGAATGACGTTCATGCTCAGGAACATGAAGCCGGGGTCACGGTCTTTGTACCACTCGTTGCCCAGGTATTTGCTGTGCACGACGAGGTGAAGGCCCACGGCGATATCGAGACTGTGGGCCGTGGCCCACACCGGATCGAAGTCGGAGTGCCCGAAGCTTTTACCGTCGATCGGCAGAGCACCGACGAACACCGTGCGCACCTCGGCTTTTGCCAACCGCTCTAGCTCCCGCACGGCCTCCGTCGGATGCCGTAAAGTGATGTGTCCGACAGGGTATAACCGTTTGCGGTAGCCGGCACACGCCTCTAACATCCAGGTGTTATAGGCACGACTGTGTGCGGCGGCGAGTGCGGGATCAGTCACCAAATCTTCCCACAAAAGGCCTAAGGTAGGATAGATGAACTGACTCTCGATGCCTTCCTGGTCAAGGAACTGGAGGCGTTTCTCCATATCGTCTAACGAATGGCTGAACGCGGCGGCAAAATCGAACGACTTCAGTCCTTTTCCTGCTTCCTTTTGGCCATACCCGACCGCGACGCCCATTAACTCTTCGATGGTCAGATCGCCGGAGTGCGTGATGCGATGCCCATCGACCACGAGGGCGTAGTGGCCAGTCGCGGAGTCTTGCTCAAAGCGGAGACAGCGCTCGCGGTAGCGCGGCTCGATGTAGCGCGGCCAGAGATCCAGGGGTTCCATGAAATGGCTGTCAGCGTCAATAATCCGTCCCATGGTTGCTCCTCCTCAGGGTTGAGAGCAAAAGA
>CAZCWX010000205.1:0-19413 GCA_964502465.1 uncultured Enterobacteriaceae bacterium
GTATTATTTTTTGAAAATGATTTTCAATTTCAATTGTGCTCTTCTACTGCCTTCTCCACACGTTGTCAACTCCGGTCTGTGACTGCATAGGTATGGCCAGACAGGTTCGGAAAAAACCGTGCTTAAGGATACAGCCGGAGCGGGTGTCGCCTCAGCGCTGTTGCTGCATGGCAGCTTCTGCACGCTTCTTTAGTTCATTGGGTGGGACATCCTCCTGGTGCGTGGCGATCCACCACTGGTTGCCAGATGGATCCCGTACTCCCGCGCTGCGGTCCCCATAGAACTGGTTTGCTGGTTCCATCGTCGAGATAGCGCCAGCCTGGAGCGCGCGCTGGTAAACAGCGTCCGTATCGTTCACATAGAGGTACATCGCGCTCGGCATCGGCTTCCACTCGCCCCTCGCCTCGGCCATCATCACCACCGAGTCACCAATCCTGACCTCAGCATGCCCGATGGTGCCGTCCGGCTGGGTTATGCGTTCAGTCTCTTGTGCCTCGAAAGCCTGTTGCAGAAAATCGATCAACTGGGGTGCTCCCTGAACGACCAAGTATGGGGTAATGGTGTGATACCCGTCAGGAATGGGTTTGACTGCCATGGTAGCTTCCTCCTGTGTATCGTTAAATTTTTTGCGTAGGTAGCATGGTCACATCGGCGGCATCTTGGGAAACTTGGGTAGCTCTGGGTTCAGGTAATCCCACGGTTGCGCACTCGCCGTATAAATATCCATCGCCGGCCGGTGACTGCTCGGATCGTCTAAACTGCCTGCCATGATGCTTATGGCCTCGGGCAGGACTGCTGGCTTGCCAAACAGACGGGAGCCACAAGTGGGACAGAAGCCCCGGCTCACGAGGTTGCCGCTCTCACCTATGCTGTCGTAGTATTTCACTTCCCCGGTAATTTTTACGGCACGCCGCGGCACGAAGAACACCGACGCATACGCGCCACCAGTTGCCCGTTGGCAATCGCGGCAGTGACAATTGCCGGCCATCAGCGGCTCAGGGGAACATTCGTAACGGACAGTGCCACACAGGCACCCACCAGTGAGTGGAGTAGCCATAGGGAAATTCCTCCTTCCGTTGTAAATTGGTTGCTGCAAGAGGGGTGAGGGGAACGGTTCGCTTGACATAGTGCATTTATATGCACTATATGAAAAGGTATGTCAACTACTTTTTTGACTGCTCGTCAAACACGGCTTTTGCAGGTCATCGAAGAGTCGCTAGCGAAACATGGGTATGTCCCGACACTCCAGGAAATGGCGCACGCTATGGGAATTGCCTCCTTGCATGGGGTGAAAAGGCATTTGTCAGCATTAGAACGCAAAGGCTATCTGCGCCGCTTCCCTGGCCGCCGCCGGGCGATTGAGCTCATACAGCATGTCGTGTCCCTCGAGGGAAGCGTCCCAATTTTAGGTCGAGTCGCTGCCGGGCATCCACTGTTAGCCGTAGAGAATCAAGAAGGCGTGCTCAGTCTCGGCCCGGCGTTGCTCGGGAAAGGGACACATTTCGCGTTGCGCGTGCAGGGAGACAGTATGATCGAGGAGGGTATCTATGAGGGCGACTATGTGATCGTTCGTCAGCAAGAGACGGCGGACCATGGGGAGATTGTCGTGGCGCTCTTAGGTGAAGAGGCCACAGTCAAACGGTTGCAGAAGAAAGGCAAACTCCTTTATCTGGAAGCTGCTAATGTCGCCTATGCACCTATTCTCTTAACGTCTCAGTCCCCTTCACCAAGAATTCTGGGCATAGTGGTCGGCGTGTACCGGGACCGGCGCCGGCGCCGTTGAGAGAAAGCAAAGGCAAGTACGTTGGGCTGAGCATACGAAGCTCGACGATTGTCTGGTCGGGTACCCAGTACGCTCGGCAACGTTTGGTGGGTTGAGAGGTTGCATCCGGATAACTATAACAAGCGGAGAGGTGCTCAATCTGTCGCTTGTTCTTCCTGTTAATTTCGGCTCGGTTGCTCTACAAGTACACTGGGCTCGTCGACCCAACGGCTCGCTTCTTCCCGCCAGCGCACTGCACGAGAAAAGTATTCTTTGGCCAGCTCTGGATTCCTCCGTAAATCGCGACGCATGGCGAGTAGCAAGTACTGCAGCGCAATAACGAGCGCCGTGTTTCCTTGTGGAGACTGCTGGTATTTTTCTTCTAACCAGACTGTTGCCTCTAAGATGATCTTAAGGGTTTCCCGCGTGATTTTGCTCTTAGACAGATAGTCTTTTGTCCCAGGCTTCGTCGTTTCAGTTTGTTATCCGGTGTTACGCAAACCCGCGGAAATACCGTGAATCGTCGCTGCGAGCGCAGAGTTGAGGTCGTCGCTGTCGTCGCCAGCGCGTTTGCGCCGTAACAGCTCGATCTGGAGCCAAACTCATGGAATCGACATACGGATTACGTAGTCGAATAGAACGGGCAAGCATGGGATTGTTTTCCCGGAGTTGCGACTGTCCGCTGACCTGGAGCACCATATGCTGCGTCCGCTGAAATTCAGCGGCACTCATGGCAAACGTCCGTTCACACACTTCGGCATCAACCACTAGCTCCGCATAACGCTGTGCAATACCAAGATCCGCTTTGGTTCTCGCCCTCGACACGCCTTCATCGTCAATCTTCATAGTGCGCGGTACGAACGCCCTTCCGGCGACGCTTACACCGGTTTGCGCTGCTGCCGGAGCCATTGGTTAACAGAACGCAAGCTACGCAGCGTGATCAACACCAACAACGTTGCTCCTACCGCCGTCACAAACTGCGCCAGCGCGACGCAGATGCCGATGGCAGCGACAAACAATAACGATGCGGCGGTCGTCAAGCCTTTCACCGAATCGCTAGCGCCGCCGCGGATGATCGTGCCGGCCCCGAGAAACGCAACGCCGGTCACTACCGCTTCAATGATACGAATGGGATCCGAACGTAATACATTGTTACTCATCTCCACATCAAAGTGGCGGACAAGAACATCACCGAGAGCGACGAGTAACGCCGCTGCGCCGGCGACTAACATAATGTGTGCGCAAACCTGCAGGCCGGTCGACTAGCTCGCGATCGAACCCCACACAAGCGCCTAACAGCATCGCCAGTGCGACGAAACCGAGGATGTGCAACTGCTCAGAGGGGATCATGCTATAGTCCATAGCGTCTTGAACCTCTCTTGCCTAAGAGGGCAACAGTCATGCCAATATTTTTACTTGCCTTATCGCCACTATGGCAGGCACAACCTGTCTGTTTCATGAAGCCCACAGAGGAAAAGAAGAGGCTTCACCCACCATTGCATTACCGTGTGATCTGGTTTCTCGTTGTTGCAGAATTGGGACACCAACCGTTGAATATGTGTCACTTTGTAGTTTCTTCTTGGCGTAGTTATTGCGCTCTTTGGCGTGGTCAACTGAATAAAGACTGTGCGCAGGCGCCGTGCGCGATGACAGCACAAAATACTTGGGGCAGGAGAGAACTTCTATGAAAGCGTGTCTGGTCAGCTGGTGGGATTCGCTGAGCGCAAGTTTTTGGTTCGTACCGGCGTTGATAGTGGTGGCGGCCATCGGGCTCTCCTTTGCGATGATCGAGCTCGACCGGCTGGCTCAGGATAGAGTGATGCAAACGGTGAGGTGGGTTTGGAGCGGCGGTCCAGACGGTGCCCGCGGATTACTCTCTACCATCGCCGGCTCGATGATTACTGTAGCCGGTGTGGTTTTTTCGATTACCATCGTGTCGCTCACCCTCGCATCCTCGCAGTTTGGTCCGCGCCTCATGCGTAATTTCATTTCTGATAAAGGCAACCAGCTTGTGCTCGGTACGTTTGTCGCGACATTTGTCTATTGCCTTCTCGTCTTACGGACGGTGCGAGGGGAGGGCGGCTTCGAGTTTGTCCCGCACTTTTCGACTACGTTAGGTCTGGTCTTGGCGTTGGTGGACATTGGCGTGCTGATCTACTTCATCCATCATGTGGCGACAATGATTCAGGCTCCTTACATCATCGCCCTCGTCGCGCGGGAGCTTGATGAATCTATTGATCACATGTTTCCCGAACAACTCGGGCATAGTGAACCGGCGCCACGTCGCCAGGATCCTGTGCAAGAGGTGCCGGAAGATTTTGCCCGCCAGGCGTGCGCCGTCACGGCGGCCCATGAAGGATATCTGCAGGCCATAGACGCCGGGGGGTTGATGCGTCTGGCTGTAGAGAACGATCTGCTTATTATCCTTTGGTACCGACCGGGCGGCTTCATCGTGCGAAGCAGTAAAATCATGGAGGTCTGGCCGTCAGAACGCGTGTCTGAGGAGTTGATCTCCCAACTCAGCGATACGTTTATTCTTGGTCCGGCCCGCACGCCGACGCAGGATGTCGAGTTCGCCGTCAGGCAGTTAGTTGAAATTGCTGTACGCGCGCTCTCTCCAGGAATCAATGACCCTCATACAGCGATGACGTGTATCGATCGCCTGGGCGCCGCGTTGTGTCGCTTAACCGGTCGAGAGATCCCGTCGCCGTACCGCTACGACTCTGAGAATAAACTCCGCGTGGTTGCCGACGCAGTAACCTTTGCCGGAGTTGCTGACGCCGCCTTCGACCAGATTCGCCAATATGGTCGTTCAAGCGCTTCCGTCACTATCCGTTTGTTGGAAATGATTGCGGTGATCGCGGAATGGGTGCAGCGTAAGGAAGATCGCGCGGCGCTACGGCGGCAGGCGCTGATGATCCAACGCGGTAGTGAAACAGCGCTGCCGGAAGAACAGGATCGCAAAGAGGTAGAGCAGCGGTATCAAACCGCTCTGCAAGCCCTGATGGATAATATTGATGAGCAACACTCGAATGCGACCAACGATCGGGGATTGCAGAAGGGAAAGGCATAGCGCGAGAGAAGGAGTTGGACAAAAATACCCTGGTCAATTTTTGTGGTGCGGGCCTCTGGCCTGCTCTACGCAATGCAGGTGAGGACGCCTGCACCACCGTATGAGAATGATCCGTGTATTTCTGCACGGATCCGAAAATGCGGTTATTTAAACTGTGACGCCGCTTTGTCCCACGCCGTCTTTAATTCATTCCATGCCGCTTCCATGCCGGTTTTGACATCGCCCCACGCGCTTTCGCTGGACGTTTTGAGTTCCTGGAGCTTCTGTCGGGCGGCTGCAAGCTTGGGACGCAAGGCGTCTATCTGTTTCTCATACTGCAGTCTGGCGTCGGTGGAAGCTTGTTGGGCTTTCGCCTTGAGTGTGTCGATTTTTGCCTGCCATTCTTGCAGTTGGGCTTCCATCTTCTCTTGATAGCGTTCTTTGCGTTCCATAGCCTTGCTCCTTTTTTGTGTTTTTGGTTGACCATCGATGACTGTTATCTGAGCAAAAGTCTGGGTCCGCCACTGTTGATTCGCCACATCGTAAAAATCACGTTGTAAGGGGAGATAGGTTTCGGTGTCCACCCAGGTGATGATGCGCGAATAGTGTCATTGATCGGTCGGTGCAAACTCGATTTTGTAAGCTTGTTTTCCGGTATGTTTTTCCACGCCTCGCAGCTGATATTTTCCGTGACGGCTCCCGAAGCCGAGGGCGGCGTAGGTAAATCGGTGCCGAGGAACCGTTGATAGGTCTCGACGGGAATAATTTGGCGAATGCGATCAAGCGGCGGCAGATACAACCACATGTGATCAGTCGTGTCTTTGCGTTCTTGCACGAGGAACGCTGTGGCTTTGATGTCGCTCGGTTCAAGCATGACCAACAGCGTGCGTTTTTTATCGGCCATCACTATGCGAGCCGGACGTCCGACCCATTACACTTTCTGGCTTTCCTCCGGTAAACGTAGTAGTAACTGCGGCGACCCGTGGCGTGGCTGGTTCGAAGACGGCCTGCATCTTGTCTATGATGGTCATCACGTCCGGCGCCGTAGTGGACGGCGGCGTTTCATCCGCAAACGCGGGGAAGAGCCCAGCCGTTCCGACGAGGCAGAGAGCAACAATAAAATTCCAGCTAAACTCGTACATGGGGTAACCCTCCTTTCCAGACATTTGTCTGACGATTGTAAAAAGAACCGACTGAGAGGATCATCTAGTGTAGGAGCACGATATTTATGCGGCGATCCGCCCACCTTCTGTTTCTGTAAGGAGTTCGATTTCTCTCGGGAACACGTATCCCTCGAGACCGTTGTGCCACGTAACAAACAGCATGTGGCGGCCCAGGTTGTCCATTTCATGACGGATCGTCCCGTGGTCGTCGCGCCGCACTGGTCCGTTCGGTGTGTTGATAAACCGAACTGCGCGACAACGCTTACCTGCTAATCTTCGCTGCATCATATCTCGCCTTCCTTTCTCGTGTGAAATGCTTGTGTCACTTTCTGTGCAAGTTGCACTGTGCAAGTTATATGCCTCAGCCCGCAGAGGCGTTATGCACTGAAAAATAGCGAATTATCCAATGTGGCGAAGGTCTGTAGCGAAGGTCCACTTGGTGGAGGACGTAGTAGTGAACCAATAATGTGTCCCACAATTGCAACGCAAATGAAGCCGGCTGTCCTGGAAGTTGCAAACTCTCGCGCGATTGCTGCGAGCGTTCTCCGTGGCCCATCTCTTGCTCCCATAAACCGGATGCAATGCAATTCTCCCTCCTATAAGACTGCCGAAAGTGTTTTACAAATGAGATAGCTACAGTTCCGGTTCATTGAGAATGGCTGTTTTTTTTGTGGTCTTTTTCTTGCGCTACTGTGGAAGAGATTGCCAGTAGTAACGAACACGATAGGAGGCGCCATGAATGAACTCACAAGGATTACGATTGCTGAAGCAAAAGCGCGACTGATACGCGGAGAGCCGCTCGTCTTTGTGGACACGCGTAATACCAAAGCGTGGAAACAAGCTGAAGACAAGTTGCCGCATGCCATTCGCGTTCCGGCGGGTGACGCCAAACATTATTTCGGCAGATTCCTCGTTCTATGGAACGTGTTTTGGGGGCGGGCGCAGCCAACGGCGAATGACGCAGCGCTGTTTGCGTTGGAGAGAGCGTGATGTGGGCGCGAGTGGTCGAAGTGATGTTGGGATGCTGGTTGGCGCTAAGCCCATTCATTTTTGCGCATGGCGCGGATGAACCGGCGCTGTGGTGGAATGATCTCGTCAGCGCCGTGGTCATCATGACCTTGGCCTTGTGTTCGTTCTGGCGTCCTTTGCGGCATGCTCACCTCGGGATTCTCGGTGTGGGATTATGGTTAATTGCGTACGGGTATATTACTCCGCCTCCGCCTCCACCCGCCTCGCAAAATCATGTCGTCATCGGCTTGCTCTTGCTGATGTTCGCTATCATCCCAAATGACGCCAACCAGCCGCCGGAGTCGTGGCGAGAGTTTTGCCCAGATCCTGAGCACCTACCTGAATAACATTGTCGGGACGCGGCGCGTTCCTTCTTGGCTTCTTCATTCAGCAACATTCATGACGCTGCCTCATGAGGCTGCCTTTCGTCGGTGCTGCTGAGCGTGATGCTTTCGTTGATGTGCTTCCGTTGTTGTCGGATGTATTGCACTCCCCGTATGAGCAATGTGTTCGCCACGCATCGGTGTAATAGACTGAAGCTGCAATTCTCCAGGAGTTGTGCGGTTACGTCGTGATTGTTTTGGCATGACGAGCACGAGTACGCCATTGCCGAAAGGCGTCGCTGGCGGCAGTGAGCACCTCCTCCACCTCTGCGGGTGAGGAATAGTCAAACGTGGCGAAGATTTTTCCGTTGCCGGGTTGAGAGAGATTGGGTCGGCCCGTGAATGCTCATAGATCATCCTCCATAGCAAGAACCGGCCTCCGCCGTAGTCCCTTTTTCTTTCTGTACCGGGACAGCGCAAAGGACGTGCCAGACAGAGGCGCACGGCGCGCACTCCTATGACTTCGTCTGTTCCGCCAGGCAACTGTTCTAATTTTTGCACGCTTGGCAGGATTCTCTGTTTCAAGAGTGAGAACGCAGAGATGATTTTTGCAACAAGTTCACCGGCGCCCTCTGGCAAGACAATTGCTCCAAACAAGGGTTTCTGAGTGAGACAAAAAATCTTAAAGGAGATTATTATGCATCGATTTTCCATAGTGCGCGCAACCCTTGCGCTTATCCTGGCGACATGCATTGCAGCGTGTGCTGGTGGACCGTTGACGACGAGAGAAAAAGGCGCTCTTACAGGCGGAGCGCTGGGAGCAGGGACGGGCGCCATTCTCGGTGGAGGCAAAGGGGCTGCGATTGGCGGAGCGTTGGGCGGCTTAGGCGGCGCCGTAGTTGGCGGAGGAATGCAAGAGCAGGATTATCGCCAATACGAGCAGCAGCGGAGTCTTGAAGAACAACAATATGAGCTTGAGCGACAGCGACGCGAACTTGAGGAGCTACGGCGACGCCAAGACTATTACCGTGATTATTGAGGAAAACGCCCCCTTGTGTTGTTCAAACGAAGCGGCTGATTTGACGTCATGAGAGGAGAAAGTCGGAATGCAAACGCAATTAAAAATTACTGCCCAGGATGTCCCCCTCTCCGAAGCAGCTGAGGCGGAGATTCGGAAGAAGGTCACCAAACTTGAATCCTTCTATCCACGGGTCGTGGGCTGTCATGTCATCGCAAGCCGCCACTCTTTTTGTGGTCCTAACTGAGCATCGCCAAGTCCTATTGCAGAACTAAGACAATTGGCGTGTCAGTCATCGCAATTCTGTGAAAGTAGCCGCGTCAATAGCCGCTATTTCTGCGGCATCAAGATTGCTCTCTTTAGTCATTACAAGCACAAATCTTATACGGAAGGAGCGTCTTATGTCGATTGTAGAAAAAGCGATTGAAGTACGCGTGCCGGTGCATGTCGCCTATAATCAATGGACGCAGTTTGAAGAGTTTCCGAAGTTCATGGATGGCGTATTGGAAGTCAAGCAGCTCGACGAGAAGCGGCTGCATTGGCGCGTCAAAGTCGGCGGCAAGGAAAAAGAATGGGATGCGGTCATCACTGAACAGGTTCCTGATATGCGCATTGCCTGGCGCGAGACCGAGGGGGCGAAAAATTCCGGTGTAGTCACATTTCATCGCCTGTCCGACGATATGACGCGCATCATGGTGCAGATGGGGTACGATCCGGAGGGGTTTGTCGAAAACGTCGGCGATATGTTGGGAGTCATGTCTTTACGGCTGGGAAAAGACTTAGCCCGATTCAAAGAATTTATTGAAGAGCGGGGCGAAGAAACCGGCGCTTGGCGAGGTTAAATTCCGCAAGAGAAGAAATAAATCGACGTTGTGACCAGAGCGCGCGGAGGCGCGTCCTCCTGACAAAACGAGAAAGGACGCCATGGCCAACTTTATTGAAACAGTTACTGATATTGAAGCGTTCACTGGACTGCGGCAGGCTTCACGCGCAACCGGCCTTGACGACCGTTTTCAGAGCTAGGACTGTTCACCCTCTTTGTGCATACGGACGAAGCGTTCACGCGATTACCGGACGAAACGTTGGAGACCATGTTCAAAGAGATTCCTCAGTTACGCGCCGTGCTCACGCAGTATATCGCGCCAGGTGTCATCACCATGATCGACGCCTGGCGCGAGGTGAATCCTAAAACTTTAAGTGGGCAAACCCTCTTTTTTGGGTCAGCAAATGGACTCACCGTCAACAACGCATGGATTACAACAGCCGACGTCGCAACGGACAAAGGTATGTTGCCATCATTATTGATTGATTGATGACGTGGCTGTGGAGAATCCTGAACTCAATAATTGAGTCGTCAGGACGCCGTCGAAGAGCAGGGCGGCAAACTCAGTCTCACCGTGTTTGTGATGCAAGTCGTGGTGGCGGCGATCAAGCAGTTCCCGCGCTTCAACGTCAGTCTCGATCCCGATGCCGGAGAACTTATTCTTAAGCAGTATTACCATATCGGTATCGCCGTAGACACGGAGCAAGGCTTGATCGTGCCGGTTATCCGCGACGTTGATCGGTAGAGCTTAACCGAGCTGGCTGCAGAGCTGACCGCACTGGTCGAGCGTGTCCGCCAGAAGAAAGCCAAACCCGAAGAGCTGCGCGGCGGCACGTTTACCATTACCAATCCCGGACCAATCGGCGGCACAGCGTTTACCCCGATCATCAACTATCCTGAAGTAGCGATTCTGGGATTAGCGCGCGCCCGTATCGAGCCGGTGGTGGAAGGGGATCTGGACAACTTTACGATCGTCCCGCGCCTCTGTCTGCCCTTACATTTGGCTTTTGATCACCGAGTGAATGATGGAGCGGATGCAGCGCGCTTCTTGCGCACCATCATCGACATTCTGAGTGATCCGGAGTCGTTTCTTCTTAATGTGTAAGACGGAAGGATGTGCATTATGGTCATGGGTGAATTGCCGGTTGAAGCCGAGGTCGTTGTCATCGGCGGCGGACCAGGCGGATATGCTGCAGCGTTCCGCGCCGCCGATCTCGGCCTGGATGTGACCCTCGTTACGGACGAACCACAACTCGGTGGGGTGTGTCTCTTGCGCGGCTGTATTCCTTCCAAGACGCTAGAGAAGAGTAAGGTGCGGGTATCGGTCGAAGGCGAAGCCGACTTATCCGATGCGGTGTTCGATCGGGTGTTAGTCGCCATCGGTCGGCGACCAAATTCCGACGAACTCGGACTGGAAGCGGCGAAGGTCAGAATGACCGAGCGCGGGTATATTGTCGTAGACGAGCAGCGCCGCACGACCAATGAGCAGATTTTCGCCGTCGGCGATGTGGCCGGCGGCATGCTGTTGGCACACGAAGCGATGCAGGAAGGCAAAGTTGCGGCTGAAGTGATCGCTGGTCAACTCGCCGCGTTTGACGGGCGCGCCATTCCGGCAGTGGTCTACACTGACCCCCAGGTCGCCTGGTGCGGCCTCACCGAACAAGAGGCCAACGCGCAGAAACGCAACATCTCCGTCGCGCGGTTTCCCTGGAACGCGTCCGGTCGCGCGGTCTCAATGGGCGTCACCGACGGGTTCACCAAGGTTGTCATGGATCAGGAATCACAACAAGTATTAGGTGTCGGTATGGTCGGTCGGCATGCGGACGCGTTGATCGCCGAAGGCGTGTTGGCGGTGGAAATGGGCGCGGTAGCGGAAGATCTCGCCTTGACCATTCATCCGCATCCGACGCTGGCGGAAACGCTGGGAGAGGCTGCGGAAATGTTGCTGGGAAGCACTACCCATGTGTTCCGCCGACGAGAGAAGAAAGAAGAATGAAAGAACAGGGTGCGTGTGGAGTCCCTGGATCATTTTCCTCGTGAGCGCGGCGGTGATTGTGATCGCTGGGACGAGGCTGTCGCAGTATGGTGATCTGACTGTTGAGGAAACCGGTAAAGAGCGGCTAAAGCGTCTTTCCAGAAGTCTTCGGGAAATGGATATCGGCAAGTGCGGCGACGCGAACCGTAGTCTTTTCCGACACAAAGAAATCCTCCGAGAGAGCTTCTTCTCCAATCTAAAAAGAGCAAAAACGAGACCAGCCTCCCGACTTGTATACTCCCATCGTTTCTGGCGCAGCGCGTCCCAAAACTGAGCGCTTGCCTCTATTCCACGTGCCATCATTGCAACACAGGACGGGGAATGCGCACTCCTATCGTGGACGAGTCGAAGTTTTTGGACATTTTCTCCCGGCATGGAAGTTGCATTTTATCCCTTATCAATGTCAACGCAGGAACGCCTGACGTGCGATATGCTTTTGCGAAAAGAGGGAATGACTATGTTACGCAGCCTCAAAGATTTCCAGCGATATCGTATTCACGCCACCGATGGCGATATCGGCGCCGTTTATGAATTCTATTTCGACGATATGCAGTGGGGCATTCGCTATCTGGTGGTCGACACTGGAGCCTGGTTCACCCGACGGCACGTTTTGATCTCTCCGGTTGCGATCCAGAATGCCGATTGGCCGGGGCTTACCCTGACACTGAATCTGACAAAAGCTCAGATCAAAGGCGCCCCGAAAGTTGACGAGTACAAACCGTTTTCACGACAACAGGAGTTAAATTACGTCAAATATTATGGCTGGCCTACCTACTGGAGCGCGGCGATTCCCACTACAACGCCAAAGCTAGGAGAACTCCAAGCCGTAGCTTCGCCAGACGAACCGAAAGGCGTTCCACACCTACGCCGAACCCGCGAAGTGATCGGCTATACGATTCACGCGATGGATGGCGACATCGGAGAGGTGGAGGATTTCATTGTTGACGATGACCCCTGGGAGATCCGCTACATGGTGGTGAGTACGCGACACTGGCTTCCTGGGAAAAAAGTGCTCGTTGCTCCACAATGGATCACCGAGGTGAACGAGTCAGAGTCTAAAGTCCATGTCGGCCTTACCCGTGAAGAGGTGAAGAACAGCCCTGAGTTTGATCCCACTGCCCCGGTCAATCGCGAATATGAAGTGCGCCTGTATGATTACTATGGGCAACCGAAATATTGGGAGTGAATGCAGGCGAGAACGCCTGCACCACACCCTGAGAATGATCACCTTATTTCTGCACGAGTTTTAAACCAGACCGCAAGAGATTTGGGCACTCTGAAAACAGTTTTGTAGGAGCGGTCCCGCGTGGCCGCCCAAGCCCTGGGCAACCATATGGGGTTGCCTCCACACAAGAGATTTACGGTGTGCCAATAGTGAAGAGCAAAAAAGACAAAGCCGTGATCGTTGCGACCGCGCAACAGACGCTGGGAGTGAGGGAGTTGAATAATCAATTGCGGATTAGCTAAATCCACAATTTTCAGAGACTTGACGGACAGCAGAAGAGACCGTTTTTATAGTCAATTTCAAGAAAGGAGAACCTTATGAATAATACGACGCCGAGTGAACCTCAAGAGATTAAGCTGAGCGAGCACGGTCCAGAAAAGGGGATAAGTGGCGCGGCGCGAGAGTTTGTTTCTGCCACAGCCGCGAAGGCCAGCGAAACTGCCCAGCGGGTTGGTGAACGGGTGGAAACGTTAGGCAGATCAGTGCGCGAAACGATTTCCCCAGAGGGTGCAATTGGAGGAGCTGCAGCGTCAGCGGCAAACACGTTAAAGGGAACTGGCGCCTACCTGCAAGAAACCAGCTTGGAAAATATGGTGGAGGACCTCACCGGTCTTGTCCGCCGATACCCACTACAGTCGTTGTTGATTGGCCTTGGCATTGGTTATCTCCTAGCGCGCAACATGGATAGGTGAATGTATGACCCATACTACACCACCTGAACTACAGCGCAAGCCAAACTCACAATTCTCTGCCGCACCAGAATAGACTCTATTAGTAAAACAAAAGATTCTCCTTGTCTGGACGCGTAAAAATCGGTTATGACCACGCACCTCTCCTCTTCGGAACCCTCGCAACCTTCTGAACCTGAGCGCTCCCGACCCGATATTACCAATCTCGGCGAGTTCCTGCGTGGGCCTGTAGTAGATGTTCGTTCTATAGCGCTCACAGGAATTTTTCTTTTACTTTTTTTCTATACGCTCTATTTTGGTCGCGACTTCTTCCTGCCGGTCACGCTTGCTTTTATCTTGAGCTTTTTGCTGGTCCCATTGGTGCGTGGTCTGGCACGCTTTTATATTCCTTACGCGCTTGGAGCCAGCTTGGTCCTTGTGGCCGTTCTGGGGATTACAAGTTACGGAGTTTATCAACTCTCCGAACCTGCCAGCGAATGGATTGCGAAGGGTCCTCAGAGTCTGCTACAGATTCAACTCAAACTACGGCGATTTAAGCAGTCCATAGACGAGGTCAATGAGGCGACTAAACAAGTCGAGCAGATGACCAATATGGGTGAGAACCGAAGGATGCAAACAGTACAAGTCGAGCGCCCTGGTCTAGGCGAGCTGATGTTAACCGAAACGCAAGAATTCCTTGTCGGCAGCGCCGTCATGGTTATTTTACTATTTTTTCTGCTCTCATCTGGCGATCTCTTTTTACGGAAATTAGTCAGAGTGTTGCCTCGACTACAAGATAAGAAGCTTGCCGTCGAGATCATGCTTCAAATAGAAGAAAACATCTCCACCTATCTCTTGACGGTCACGTTGATTAATATCGGCGTTGGGTTAACGATCGGTCTCGCCTTTTTCTTCCTGGGTATGCCGAACCCCATCTTATGGGGAGTGATGGCTACGCTGCTCAATTTTATTCCTTACCTCGGCGCTCTTGCCGGGATTGTTGTTGTCACTCTGGTGGCTATTTTGACCTTCGACACTATCGGGCAAATCCTGTTGGTTCCGGGCGTCTACTTTGTCGTAAACATCATCGAAGCCAATTTTGTCACCCCTGTAGCTCTGGGAAGAAGGCTGGCTATAAATCCTGTTGCAATCTTCCTGTGGGTAATTTTCTGGGGATGGCTATGGGGAGCCGCTGGAGCCCTCGTTGCTGTTCCATTATTGGCAATACTCAAAATCGTCTGCGATCAGGTCGAGCCGCTGGCACCAATCGGAGAATTTCTTGGTCGATGAACGCTCAAACGCCTCGTTTGCATCAGTGAGTGCGGCGAAAACTGACCTCGCGCTCATCACCGCTCTTTCTCAAGCTTTTTTTCTGCTTCTTTTCGTTCCTGTGGTGACAAAGATCATCCAGCAGACGACAGCTCATTAACCTCGAAGAAAACTTGCGAAAGAGAAATATTATTGGATCTCTACCGACGATGACGGTGATCTGTCGCGAAAAGAGAACGAGAAGGTGCAAAAATGGTACACGTATAGATGGCCTGGTTTGCGCATACTCCAAAGAGAGAAAACGATGTAAATATGACTGACCAAGAAGGTTGTTTTTGCGCAGATGTGAAACAATGGCGGTCATAGACGTCGTGTTCTTGGGACATAGAGCACGCTCCATAAATCTACACCCTAACGGTTCTCTCCTTATCAGTGTTTCCCTATCAGCGCCTGTACCTAACCAATTGTCGCTCCCAAAAAGATGAAAACCTTGCGAAATCGCTGTCTACGCTGTGTGGCAGAGCGATGTGTCCGGTCGTCGGTGGTGTTCAGTTTTTCCCCCTGGCGCGCTTGTTGCACCTTCTTCATTGTTGTCTTCTCTTAAACGCAAAGATTTTAGATTGGATAATCAAAGAATAGGAGGATCTTATATGCGAATAACTCATACTCCGGTGCTCATGGGTGCGCTTCTTTTCGTCTTCGGATTGACGGCATATGATGCTCACGCGCAATCAAAAATGGTAGAGGTAACCGAGCAAGCGGCGAACATCACTGAGAAAAAATCGGAGATTACCGAAGACGAAGCTGAACTGAGGGAGGAAGCGGCGGAAATTGAAAAGGAGAGAGCGACGATAGAGCAGAAAAAGGCCAAGTTGGCGGAGGAAGAGGCTGAGGTAAGAGAAAAGGCGGCAGCCTTGGCGGAAAAGCAAGCCGCTCTCGTGGAAAAGAAGTCCAACGTTGCTAAGGAAGAGGCGGAAGTTGGCAAGAAAGCTGCAGTGCATACCTCTGAACTCGAACGGAAACTCGCCGAACTGCAGGCGAAAGAAACTGAGCGGGGATTAATTCTAACCCTTGGTGATGTGGTTTTTACATCTGACCAGGCGAATCTTAAAGCGGAAGCGCTGGAGAATCTCTATCCGATGGTGACGTTTCTCAGAGAGAATCCGGAACGTCACATTCTGATTGAGGGCCATACTGATAACGTTGGTCCGGAGTCCTATAACCTTGATCTCTCGCAGGAGCGCGCGGCTGCTGTGAAGAATTTCTTGCTGCGCAATGGGATCAGCCCTGAACGCATCACGGCGCGTGGGTATGGAGAAGAATATCCGGTCGACATGAATACAACGAAGGAAGGACGGCAGACTAATCGGCGTGTCGAGATTGTCGTCTTGCGAGAAGGCAAACGTGTGGAGGAGGCAATAAGATAACAATGCCGAAGCATGAAAGCTGCGCGGTGTGGGTAAAGAGTTTGAGCGGAGTTGTGGCGGTCGCCCTCATGACCGCCCTGGCCTGGGTTTGCGGACGACAAAGACAAGAGCGCAGACCTCCCGGTTGTGAAGGTGACTATTCCTGAAACTCTGCATCCCAATGATTTTGCCCGTACTCCGGCTAACCACGCCATCACCGCCCGCGTGCGCGCGACGTGAGGAACAAGTTCCGTTTCTGTCGGTAGACGCTGATGCGATTGCGGTTCATGCGGCTCCGCTATTGATAAACGACGGAGAGAGCACTGTCAGGAGGTGAGTATGCTTCTGACAACCTGGCGTTTCATCACGATCATGCTTACCGCGCTGACCATGGGGATGGCGTTCTGTCACCTGCTGGAGATGCCAGCCCGGCTCACATAGGGGGCAACGTTGTGGGTGACGACCACGGTCCCAGGAGGACTATACTGGCTCTTCGGAACGGTCGGCGCGTTTATCGATGTTGGCTCCTGGATGACAGCAGGCATACTCGTCCTTCTTGTCCGAAAACGCCCCCCGGCCTTTCACTGGACGCTTGCTGGCGCATTTTTTCTGGCAGCGGCTCACATCCTGTGGTGGTTCTTCGTTTTTCCAGTCAACACTGAGGTTGCAACATGGACGGCTGAGTCCGCGCCGGCGAACTGGGAACAGTGGCGCGTCCAATGGGAGTACACGCATGCTATACGCGCCATCTTGCAAATCTTCGGGCTGGGTGCGCTCGTATTGTCCGTTCTCCTTGAAAATCTAGACACTCGCTCACATAATTGAGTGACCACCAGGAGTGGACGGAGAAAAAGTCACAGTGACGTTGGCGTGGTCTTTCATGTATAAGCTTCTGTCTCATAGAGACCCGCCTCGCCTAGGGGACAACGGTGTGGTTGGACGTGATTGTTATTCCTCACCTACCGAGCAAGCCAAGCAGGCCGGTAAGAATTAAGTAGACCGCGACGACATAGTTCAACAGTCTCGGGATCATCAGAATTAGTATCCCCGCTAGTAACGCCACTAATGGTTGTGCAGGAACGTACATACGACGGCCTCCAATACTCTAAATGCGCCCGAGCAAGAGTAAAACAATGATGATTAGAAGCACCAAACCGATCCCGCCGCTGGGGTAATAGCCCCAGCTCCGACTATACGGGTACGTTGGTAGTGCGCCAACAAGCAAGAGAATCAATATAATAAGAAGAATCGTGCTGAGCATAGCCTCCTCCTGTGAGACAAAAAATATTCCTCTTCGCTATCGTTCCTGCGCCATCTGTTGCTGGGCATACTTCTCCAGCGTCTGCGAAAACGCTCTCACGTCCGGTGGCGTCGCCTTGTTCCCGGCCAGGACAGTTGTTTTGGTATCCTTTATGTCCGAGGCAGGCGTATCTCTGTTATCGCATCCGGTCAATAGCAAGTTCTCCTTCTCGCAGAATGACGATTTCGACTCGACGATTCTCCTGGCGACCGGCTTCGGTGTTGTTTGATGCCATGGGATAGGCCTCACCATACCCACGAGTCTTAATACGTGCTGGATTAACATCATTCTGGACCAAGAAACTCTCCACCGCTTGGGCTCGGTGTTGAGAGAGTGCAAGGTTGTACGAGTCCGAACCTATGCTATCGGTATGGCCCTCGATGATGAGGTTGCGTTCCGGATTTTCTTTCAGAAACGTCACCAATTGATACAAATTTTGCATCGCCCCGGGTTTAAGGGCAGCTTTATCATATTCAAACAGCACATCACCGAGTGTCAACACTAAACCACGCTCGGTCTGTTTGGCTTTGAGCGCGGCAAGTTCTTGTTCGAGCTGTCGCGCCCGGGCGGTTTCTTGCTCCGCGTGCGTACGAGCAGCTTCAGCGGCGCGTTGCGCTTGGGTAGCCTCACGCGTGCGCGCTTCCAACAAGACTCGCTCGCGTTCAGTACTGAGCTGCTCGATTTCTGCTTCGGCAACCTTCTTCTCCGCTGTAACGTGTGCAATCTCGACCCGTTGTTCAGTGACATACGCTAGATGCGCGACCTCATCGACGTCTTTCTCATTGCTCCATACCCGTTCGGCGTGCTGCAGGCTTTGTTGAGCCTCTTGTAAAGTAACCGGCGCATGAGTGGTGATCTGCGGGTTCTGCTGGGCTTGTTGATAACTTGCCCGAGCGCGCTCGAGCGCCGTATTGGTCGTTGGTCCGCATCCGACGCTTAGAGCACTCAAGCACAGCACCGCGCCGCCAACTGTCCTTTCTATCCTGCCTTTCATCATGGTCCGGTCCTCCTAAGCGCGGGGCGTTCCTCGGTTAAGAGCCGCTCGGTCCGCCTCGGCGCGTAAACTTTCGATCGCTTTGCGTAGCTCCTGCGCCGCCTGTTTGACACTCTCGGCTTCCGCCCTCATTTCCGCCAACTGCGCATCAACTAGAGCTTGCTCGGCCAACCGACGAGCCTCTTCGTAGCGCTCAGCATCCATCGCGCGCTTGGCACTATCGAATTTCTGTCTAGCCATGCTCAGTTCGCGCGAGGCGTATTCCGGCGCTTTGCTCTGCCCGGCTTGCTGCACGGCGAGTTCCGCCTGCGACACGATTGCTGTCGGCGGCTGCGCAGTGCTACAGCCCCCGAGGCCAAGCGCTCCGCAGACGAGCGGTATTCCTACCGGCTTGCGGAGCCTGATCCATCTGCTACTCATGATTCGCACTTCCTTTCTTGGGTGGACCCATTACCCATTCCTGAGTTGAATTTTATGGTTCTTCTGTCCAAAATTAGGCTATCTGACACTGGGCTATCTGACACGAAGGAGAAGCAATGAGTATGCCAAACTTTGTGTGAAGAAATATGCTCTGAATAGTCGGACTATTTTTCATGCGTGTCCCAAAGAAAAGAAAATATCCAGTTTGTATTGCACAATTGGGACAAATAGTGAGGAGTAGATTTGTAAAGCGATATTTTAGGTCAAGTCAATTGGCTAATCTTGTGGTGCAGGCATCCTCGCCTGCGTGGTGGAGGGCAGACCAGAGGCTAACGCCACAAGAATTGATCAGGTTATTCTCGCGCGAACCTTTCGAAGACATGCACTTCGTCTGGAATTTCTTCTTCGCTATCTTTATGAAATCAAGCGACGCACAATCGCGTCAAGCATAATACGCTGTCCTATTTTCGTGACGAAAAACCAGACCAGTGTCCCTGTTTATATACTCACCACGCAAAAACAGGTTCAATATGACGGCTCCCTCAGGTTCGGGATCTGGCATATTCGTTGCCCCTTTTTATTTGATGTCTGGATCAGATTCGCATTGCTCCGGAGGCCTCACTGGCCGAAGCGTTACAGAAAATGATGCAGGAAGAGCCAGGTCGTCTGATTGTGATGCAGAATGGAGATGGCCGGTCTGGTTACGCATACCGGGCGTCCTGCGATTCCTGGAGGTGAGACGGGCGTTACAAGGAGCAGCCTAATGAGGAGTTGAACTAAACCGCTGCGCGGTAGCTCTTGAGAGCCGAGCAGTGTGCGGTTTTCCCACCATTTGCGTTCCTTCTGCCCCACACGGGGGCTAGCCCGTTCGCCTGTAAGTAGGCAATGACCTCCTCAAACACTGTGATCGAGGCCGATGAGGCCGCGACACAAAAGGAGGTCCGTAT